>JAQTXJ010000017.1 GCA_028688815.1 bacterium
CTTTGGGAAACTTATTCCTAAAACCAAGAACAGCATTCAGTTCCTTTTCATCCCGGCACCAGTAATACTCTACCTTTTTGCCTAATAAATCCTGACGGGACAAAAACTGCGAAACAACAAGAAAATAATTGTCCATTGTTTTTACTGCTTCCCGTGCTTTTGCGCTGTCGGATGGAGATGAAAAATGAAATACGGTATATGTCCCTTCTATTTTTTCCCAGTCTTTGCACAGCACATTGTGAGGGAAAATAATTTTCATTTTACCATCTTGCTTTTCGAGATAAAAATATCTTTGTGAAGCATATGAAAGGTGTCTGGTGTCCACAAATACTAAAACTCTGTAGAAGGCTTTATTATATTTTTCAATTTTTAATACCTTGATTTTTGCATCAGCCATATTTTTTTTAATGTCCTCATAGTTCTCAGAAAATTGAACTTTGTCCTCCGTGACGACATACTCTTCCGCTACTTTTTTGTTATCTTCTTGTATTGCTTTTACATAGGAATTAACGACTATAGTAGCATCTCTCCTGTCACACGAAGCACAAAAACATAAAATCAAAATACCCAGGTATAAGGATCTCTTAATTTTTTTGGGCAGCCCCAACCTACCCATTTTTGTTTTTTTCATATAATCTCTCAAGAAGTTATGCTTTTCATTTTGTTGTTTTGTATATTACTTCTCATTAATTATCTTTTCCATCTCTTTTTGAAATTCGGAAATCGGTTCTTTATAAGACGCTTTTAACAGAATTTCCCCTTCCCTGTTTACAAAAATTTTCACAGGCGTCTCCTCGAACCCAAGTTGTTTCTTCACCGATAAGTCCTTATCAAACAAAACAAGAAAATTGATTTTGGCATTCCTGACCCAGTCCACTAATTCTCTTTCGCTCACGTGATACGCAATCCCGATTACACGGATGTTTTCATCTTTGGCAATCTCCGGCCAAACCCAACGTTCTGCAATGCAAGGCAAACTATCAAGTAGCGAGAAATAAATAAACAACGTATGCGTTTTTTCTTTCAGTAGTTCCGAAACGTTTCTTTTTTTTCCCGTTAAATCAGGAAGCGAAAAAAACGGAATGCAAGATTCTTCCATTATATATTCCTACGATACTTTACAATAAAAAACTTCTGCAAATCTTTTGCTTTTTCTTCCCTGAGAAAATATACGAATCCATTTTCGTCTGCGCAAAGCAATTTGTCATTTGTCTTAAAATTGTCAACGAATTTTCCATCTATAGTCCAAACATCTATTACATATTTTTCTTTAATTTCTTCTACCAAATCATTCATATTCAATTGCAAAAAAATCAGTTTGTCTTTTGGAGAAGCGCATATTTTTATTACTTGTGTCCATGAATGCGCCCATTTTTCGTATTTGCCTTCCATACAATTCCCAGGATGTTTCATTTTAGGTGGAACAAAATATTTAGGCTCTTCTCCGAAAGTTCTTACTAATTTGCCGTCTAAACCATATTCCCAAATTCTATAGTCCCCTATTTGAACGACAAATAAACTATCCTTATATAAATCAAAGAATACTCCCAGTATGTCAAAATCTATGGAAGTTGCGCTTTTTGGACAGAATGAATATAAAAATTCTCCCCTTAAAGAAAGAACTTGAACATAAGTATTTGTAGCAGGATTTGATGCTCCCGCGAATAAAAGTTCCTTTGCAACCCTTATTGTAAATGGTTGAGTATGGTATTCCGTAAAGATAAAAGAATTAGTTAGTTTCCCGTCAGGACTGAAAGCACTCAGCCTTCTTACGGCGTGGTCGGTTATATAAAAATTCCCTTTCTCATCTTTTGTTATTGCGTTTGGGAGTTGAAACTCTCCCGGTTTTACACCTGCTTTCCCTATCGTTTTGATTAGTTTTCCATCTTGGTTGAATATCAGAAATTGTTTGCCACACATATCCGTTATTGCAAATCTTCCTTGCGAATCTACTACCATATCAGTTAAAAATAACGTTTGCGCTTCTAAAGGAATAATCGTTTTTAAGCCAAAAATTTCCATGTTTATATAATTTGCTATTTATGTCCCTGCGCTTTCATACCTTTTTAACCCTGCATTCCATAACAGAAGTCCGAACAAAAAGAAAACTACTGCCACCGGAAACCCAACCCAAATATAGTTCCCAAACTTCAGAGGTTTTAAAATCGATGCCGACGGGTAAAACGCGATAAACCCAAAAGGCACAACCCACGTTAGTATTAATCTCAGAATATTACTGTATATCGTAATCGGGTATTGCCCGAAATCCATAAAACTCATTAAAACACTCGTGAAAGATATTCTGCTTTTTACCCAAAAAGATATTGAAGTGAATATCGTAAATATCCCCGCAAGAAGTAATGTCCCGCTGATAATCCCAATTATTATCTTAACTATAAACAAAACCGTTATATCAAGACTTAAATGGGAAATCGCAATCCCCAGAATAACAAATCCCAGTATCGGGGAAATAATCTCCATTGCGCTTTTTCCTATCTCCTGAAGAAAAACATGGTAATAAGCAGGAAGCGGGCAGGACAAAATAATGTCCATCTTTCTGTTTATGAGATACGCATCCGGAAACCACAACGTCCACGCAAAAAGAAAATAAAATATCCCCGTGATTACCTGGAAAAAACCGTAAATAAAAACTACTTCATACAAACTCCACCCTACGATAAATGGTATCTTGTCAAAAATTACCCATATGAAAATAAGCCCTGTTCCCTGCTGGAGAAGTATCGTGAAAAAGTATATAAAGAAATTCTCCTTGTCCACCATAAACTCTTTTGTGTTTTTTGTCAGAAACTTAAAAAGAAGCGATATTCTGCTCACTTACCCTCCAAAGATTTCAATCTTATTTTTCAACTTTTCAAAAAGAATACTTCCCAAAATAATCAAAACTATTACCCAGAAAATTTGAAACCCCAATCCCTTCAATAATTCAACCCCTGAAATTTTCTTTAGATATATTTGAATCGGTATAAATATAATCCCCTGGAAAGGAAGCACACTCGCTATCTTTTTTATAAATACCGGAAAAAAAGACAAAGGAACTAACCCCCCGGAAAATACTCCCGAAACGAACTTGTTTACCTGTATTATTCCTTCGTTGTTCTTGAGTGAAAAAGCCGTAATGCCCACAATAAAAGAAATATTCGTGCCTATTAAAAATCCAAGATGCAAACTTATAAGAAATATAAAAACCGTAAACAAAGACGGAACTTTAAGCCCGATTAAAAAAAATGCCAATAAAAAAAGCGGAATCCCGGATACGAATAAAGAAAATAAATTCCTTCCGTAACACGAATAAATAAGATATTTCCGGTAGCTTAATGGAAAAAGCAATTCGCTCCCGATAGTCCCGGACATCGTTTGCGATTGGATGCTTCTCTCTATGAAAGAAGACCCTAAAAACGTTCCTATAACCGAAACTAACGCCAGGTAAGAAATGATGTCTTTGAAATCGAATCCCCGGATTTCCGTGCGCGAACTATATATGCACTGCCATAAAAAATATTGAATCCCTACAAAAATTATTCCCGATACGAACACAATCAAAGTATCTGCAGGATAAGACGAAGAATCCTTTAATGCCGTAACAATAATCTTGCGAAACTTGTTAGTTTTTCTCATAGATTCTTCGCACTATTTGGCTTATAGGTTCTTCCGAAATTAGAATATTCCCTATCTCAGCAACCCGGTTACACTTTGTCAAAACATCAAAAATCGGAACCTCTTTCTTTATCTTTAACGATACGAAAAACTCGCCCTCTTCTTCTAAAGAAATATTCTTAATATCGTTTAATACGCTGAAAATATTTTTCCCTTTTATCGAACTTTTGAATTTTATTCTTACTACGATTTCATCTAAACTAAACGTTTGTTGGAACTTAACCGGAGACCCGTCAAATATTAATTTCCCTTCGTCTATTATCATCATCCTCGTTGCCGTATCTTCTATGTCCGCAATGTCGTGACTCGTAAGAATAATCGTCGTCCCGTAAGTTTCCCTGATTTCCTTTAGGAAATCTCTTATTCTGAATTTTACCGCGATATCCATCCCGATGGTAGGTTCATCAAGAAAAAGAATCGGTGGATTATGAATAAGAGCAAGAAGAAAATTGCATCTCGTTCTCTCCCCGAGAGAGAACGTTCTTGCCTGTTTGTAAAGCAAATGCTCCACACCGAGTATTTCCGAAAACTTTTTAATCCGCTCTTTCAGGACATCTTTTTTAACTTCATAAATGGCGCCGAAAAGATTGAACGTTTCTATCACGGGCAAATTCCAGAGGAGTTTGGACTGGCTCCCCATAACCATACCAACATTAAAAGCATTCTTTATCCTGTGTTTAAAAGGGTCGTTACCCAATATGTTGATGTGCCCGGAACTGGGCGCAAGAATCCCCGAGAGCAGTTTTACCGTCGTAGTTTTCCCTGCGCCGTTCGGCCCGATATACCCGACAATCTCTCCCTTTGAAATACTAAAAGATATGTCGTTAACCGCCGTTACGCTGTTGTATTTTCTATGGAATAAATCCTTTAAACTTCCTTTTATTCCCTCGCGGATTTCCGGAACCTTGTATTCCTTCCGCAATTTTTCTACTCTTATAATATCCATAATTCTTTATCAAATATAACTAAATTGTTTAATTTTCAAAGGATTATACAGCGTCAAAGAACTAATATATTTTTGACAAACGAACATCGCCCGAGTTGTTTTCGTATCTATTTTTTTGTCTTTCTTGTCTTCTATATCCCATATTTGTTTTATGACAAACCCGCTTTTTTCGAGTAAGGAACTTATCTCCGCAACTTCATAACATCTTTGAATGTGTTTTTCTTTGTACGTTTTTCCTTCAAAGATTAGAGTAAGTTCTATTGTCTTTATTTTTGTTTTCTCATTATAAGTCGGGGACATTTTCATTTCAAAAGCGTCAAACTTCATATTAAAAGTCTCTAAGAATTTCTTTCCCTGATACGGGGTAATTATGTCAAATATGAAGTGTCCGTTTTCGTTTATAAGATTATGCGCATTATTAAAAACCTTTGTCATATCTTTTTTTAAGAGAATATAATTCACAGTATCAAAGTTGCACGTTATCAGGTCAAAGTTTTTTTTGAATTGGATTTTTCTCATATCCCGTACAAGAAAATTGCAGTGGAGTTTATGTTTTCTTGCTTTTGTTTCTGCCAAACGTATCATTTCAAGGGACAAATCTATTCCTGTTCCCGTCCATCCGTTCTTTGTCATTTCCAGAAGAAACGTTCCTGTCCCGCATCCCATATCCAGAAGTTTTTTGTTTTTTACGATGATTGAACCGAAATAATAGTTGAGTAATTTTATGGTTGCCCGGTGCAATTCTTTGTATAAAACATCATATACCTGCGAGAAATATTTGTAAGGTTTATCTTGCATTGTCTTTGTCTGAATGCTGTCAGACAGATATGTCCTCAAAAATTTAATTTCTCTTACGTTTTACTGTTCCCGAGAGGGTTTCGTTACGATATTGTTTCGGGGAAATTCCTACCAATCGCTTGAAGACTTTGGAAAAGTAATCCGGCCGTAATCCTACTTCATACGCTACCTGAGAAATGTATGCATTCTTACGCATTAATAAATTTTTTGCTTTTTCTATCTTACGCTCGTTTATAAAACTTGATACGCTTGTCTTTGTCGTCTCTCCCCATAAAGAAGAAAAATACCCGGGATGCATCCCTCCCGCCGCCGCTATATCCGTTAACGATAATTCCGGGTCCCTGTAATGCTTCTCTATATACCGAACCGCTTTCCTTATCCTGAAAGGCAAATCTTCAATATCCCCTATCACACTCGTATCCTCTTGTTTATGCCCGGCAAATTTATACTTTATTGCATCCAGTAGTTTTTCCTTCTCCATTGAAATATACTGCTTTTCGAGAACACTGTCAATTTTCCCTAAAACCTCTTTTATGTTCAAGGGTTTCGTAAAGTAGCCCGAAACACCTTTGTTTGCAGCTTGCATCGTGTTTTTAAAAGAAGGATATGCGGTTATTATAATCGCTTCCACATTTGGATGTATTGCTTTAAAATGCGGGATTAATTCCAGCCCGTCCGCATCAGGTAAACGAATATCAAGGATAATAATATTGAAAAATTTATCTTTCAGTTTTGCAAGAGCTTCCTTCCCGGTCAGTGCAATGTCTATCGTGTGCCCTTTTTTGATTAGTAGTTTTTTCAGCGAAAGACAAAAACTCCTGTTGTCGTCTACGATTAAAATGTTGCTGTGTTTCATAATACGATTATTTCTTATGGTGACTTTAAATGCACATTAAAGTAAAAAAAGTCATCCGTCAAGAAATTAATTGAGATAGTTATGCTAGTAACAAAAAATAAAAAGAGCCCTACCGCGAAAACACGAAAAGCAGAAAATCAAACCACATAAAACATAACTGACAAGTATGAACAAGTGCTCACATCCACCCGTAAATAATTTTCATTATCACAAACTTAAACGATATCCTGCTGAATCTTTCGCATATAAAAACACCTTCACATTATAATCCCAGACTTCCCTCTTTAACAACTTTTCCTTGAAGTAAATGTCCAGCGGGCTTAGCTTGACATACTTCTTTTGCATTATCTCCTTTAACCCGTATTTATCAAGACTGTCCATTAATGCATTGTCTCTTTCCACTACGTTCCTTTGTCCCCTGTCCCTCACTACAAGCCATATCCTCGAACACGCAGAGTCTTCTATGCCGGATTTGATAGAGTAAAAACTTAACACCGTTAAGTCTAATAAATTTTTTGAATAATATTCAAAACACATATCCGGGGTTAATATCCTGTCCCCGGGAAGAGCCTTTTCTTTTATATCCTGAACGATTTCTTTCCAAGGAATTACATAATGCGGATTGATAAAATGAGATTTGGTAAAATAATTCCTTAAGCCGTAACAGGAAATTAAAACAATAATAATAAAACATCCCATTCGCAAAACTCTGTTCTTTAAATTCAGTATCCCGATGCTTATTATCGCATAACATAAAGGAACAATGAACAACAGTATCCTTGCTATATGCGCTATCGGAACTGCCGGCGTATAGCCAGAAGTTAGGAATACTGCCATGCTAACCGGTAAAACCAAAATTAAGAAAATAGACAAAAACCCTACTCTTTTTATGCTGTTTATAAAACAAATTAAATATACCAGAACCCCGGGAATCACTACCCATAACTCCAAAGGTAAAATAGTCTCTCCAAAACAAAAATCATACAAAATACAAAATAATTTAACTACCATACTTTTCAAGCCGGTTGATAATTCCACAGGAATGTCCTTGTAACAAGCAGTAACCTGCGAAACCGAAATCCCTATAAAAGGACTGAATGCTAATAAAATTACCAGCTGGCTTAAAAACCACTTTTTCAAAAACAGAAGATTTCTCTTCCTGAAAAGCACGTATAAATTTTCTATTATAACAATAGTTGCTCCCGCAAAATACTCGGTATAAAAAAGAGCTGCAGTTACAAGAGTGTAAAATATTTTACTCTTTATGTCGTCCTTTTCAAGGAAGTTTTGAAAAAAATACAAAGAAGAAATGCTGAGCAAACCCGTTAACGAATAGTACCGTCCCATCCTTGAAAAAAGAATAAAAAAAGGCGAAAGCGATAATAACAAAATACTTAAACAAGCAGTCTTTTTATCCGTAACTTTGGATATTAATTTGTAACTTACAAAAACTGTCCCTATTGCGCACAATGAAGAAAACGATCTTAACCCGGATTCACTTATCCCGAAAATCTTAGTCCATAAATACGCAAAAATATAATATAAACAAGGATGCCCGCCTTCATAAAAATGTTTTATCTTGCGCGTTATTACCTCTACTACCCCTGCTTCATCTCCCCAGAAACACAAAAAAGATAACCGTATAAATAAAAGTAAAAACGCAATTAATAAAATACCCCAGGAAATGTATCGCTTTACTTTTCCTGGTATTCCTGCTCCGTATTTACATTCCATATGTTGTCTTTTCCCTTTGTCTCTTTTATTATGTTTTCAACCGCAACTATCGCCGAAAGCATCGAATGATCCTGGTTGTTATACCTGTGCATTCCATTCCTTCCTATTAAAAATAAATTCTCAAACCCGTTCAAGTAGTTTTTTATCGCGTCTATTTTATTATATGTTCCCGAATAAACAGGATAAGCTTTTGGCATTCTTATGACAATTTTATCCAGTACATCTTCTTCATATATAATGTCCAATTTTAATAATTCTTCTTTTGCAAAACTAACGGTTTTCTCGTCGTCAATATTCCAGAATTCATCCCCTTCATTACAGAAATATTCCATTCCCAACCAGACTTTTGTCATATCTTTTATCATATAAGGACTCCAGTTGTTATAAATTTGAAGCCGCCCCGCATGGACTTCCGGCTCCTGTATGTATATCCAATTGTCCGGGATTATATCATTAATGGTTTTAATTTTGGTATCGTTTTTAATTTTCATTTTGTTAAGTAAAAAACCTACTACGACAATGCTGCGATAAGTCAACCCCTGCGCGGTTTCTTTTATCTCCTGCGGAATATCATCCTTTCCCATTCCTTCTATTAACTCCTTTATGGACATAGTTGAAAAAACGAAATCTCCTTCTATAGTCTTTGTTTTTCCCGTAATGGTATCTTTAATTTTAACGCCGGTTATTTTATTTTTTTCATGGATAATGCCGACAACCTGCCGGTTTTTATGAATCTCTCCGCCTGTCGTCGTTATTATGTTTGCTACTTCTTCCCACAGTTGCCCAGGACCATATTTCGGATAAATATATTGTCTTATCAATGATGTTTCTTTAGCCTTTTGTTCAAGGTTTTTGTTCCCGGACAGTGAATTTCTGATGGCATCTCTCAGAACTTCCTTCACCGAAACGCCTTTTATTCGCTGCATTCCCCATTCCGGTTTAAGTTCCCTGCAGGAGACACCCCATACTTTTTCCGTATAATTCTTAAAAAAAGCTAGGTACAATTCTTTCCCGAAGCGGTTGATAAAAAAATCTTCCAGCGAGTTTTCCGGTTTGATTGGAAACATTATGGACTTTAAATAACTGAATCCGAATTTCGCCATAGTAAGAATGCCTAGTGTTGACACCATATCTTTATTCAAACTTAACGGGTAATCATAAAACTTTCTTAAAAATATTATTCGCGAAATGCGGTTCCTTATTAACATAACTTTGTCTTCTTTTTCCGGGTCGGGAGCTTTTATTTTTGAGATAACATTATTTTTGATTTTTCTTGAAAATGCTTCCTTCGGGAAACCGGAGACTCTTTTTAAAATCAAGTCGTCTTTGGCAGGAGCGCCCTGCAAAGGAAAAATATTCTGCCACCAGTCCATTATTATTTTTGACTTGGAAAAAAAACGATGCCCGCCAATGTCTATCCTGTTGCCTTTGTAATTTACGGTCTTTGAAATCCCGCCGATGTCGTTGCTTTGCTCAAAAATAATGGGTTTGATGTTTGTTTTATCCAGTAGTTCATACGCCGCAGTGAGACCTGCAGGACCTGCCCCGATAATTATTGCGGTTTTATTCATAAGGTTAAAATAAGCAAATAATGGAGAGTGTCAACGACAATCTTATTAGTTTGGGGTAGAGTTCTGTCCCGACGCTACTTTCCCCTATCATCCTGAGTGTAGCGAAAGATCCCTCCGTACTCATCCGACTTATATGTTTGGGTAGATGAGAGCATCTGCTCTTGTCTTCTTTGTGGAAAGCATCTCCTGATACTGATTTCTTCTTTATGATTGCTATTCCAATACAAGGGGGAATATTTTGATTATTCTGAAAGTTTCTTGGATTTGACAGTTGGGAGGGAAAAATTTCTATATTGATTTGGGGAAATACCTGTTTTGGTTTTAAAAAGCCTGCAAAAATGTTTATGTGTTAAACCTAACTTATATGCTATCTGTGAAATATACATAGGAGTATTTGTAAGCATTGTTTTGCTTGCTTCTATTTTGAGGTTGTTTATAAAATCTAATACGCTTGTATCCATTGTTTTGTTCCACATACGGGAAAAACTTTTACACTGCATTCCGACAGTATCGGCTATTTCTTCTGAAGATAATTTGGTTTTTTTATAATTTTCTTTTATATATTTAATTGCTTTATAAAGTTTAATGTGCGTTTTTATTGCTTTTGTCTCATCTTTTGTTGTTTTTAATTCTGAGAGTGTTTTCTCGGGCAGCGATTTTTTGCTTCGCGTTTTTCCCATTGCTTCATCTATTTTTGCCAACAGTTCATCCATAATCAAAGGTTTTGTAATGTAGGCAAAAACGTTTTTATTCAAAGCCCACATTGCGGTTTCCATAGAAGCATACCCGGTAATTATTATTATTGCTATGTTTGGCTGCAATTTGATAAATGGAGTTATTAGATCGGCGCCTTCTATGTCGGGCAATCTAATGTCCAATAATACCAGGTTAAAAAAGTTATTTTGAATTTTTTCTAAAGCTTTTTCCCCGGATAACGCTATGTCTACCCTGTATCCTTTTTTATTGAATATAAGTTTTAAGCTCTTACAGGTGCTTTCATCGTCATCAACTATTAAAATGTTGTTCTTTTTAGTATTACCCATATCTGCCCACCTATTATACCATATACTACCAGAACTTATTTTTTGCAAGTTTTTTGTTTGAAATGTATTGCTAATCTGTAATGTTGTCTTCTGAGACATAGATGGCATACTTGTCAACCTATGGAGGATATGCATTCTCTACGAACTTTCCCGCACTTAAATCGTGTTAATCTCTGTCCTCTGCATTGTCGTCATTCTGAGTCGAAGACGAAGAATCCCTCTGTTATTTATGTCCTGTTAATCCTGTCTGAATTTATCTTTTTTTATTTTTATCTGTTCTTTTGAGAGCGGTTTAGTATTTATGCAAAGCGCTTGGAACTTACCCGACCGAGATAAGTTCCAAGCGCTAAAAACAAACAGATTCTACTTTTTCCGCCGAAGCGGACTCAGTCTTTGGCTGAGTTTGTTTCCTGGGGCTCCTTTCTTGCCCTATTTTCTCTTTTTATGCGATGTGATTTTCTATATTTCATAGGAGTTTGTTGCATCCGGGATTTAAATACGATACTGAAATATTCTTTTGAAAAACCACTTTTTTTAGCTACTTGTGCAATAGATAAATCACTATTCATCAATAAATTGTTTGCTTTTTCTATACGGAGATTATTTAAAAAATCCTTCGGACTTAATTCCATATATGATTTCCATAAACGAGAAAGACTTTTAATGTTCATTTCCACCGCAGAAGAGATATCTTTTACGCAAAGACGAGGGTTTTTATAATTTTGTTTTATATATTTAATGGAAGTGTAAAGTTTATATGGTATTTTCAGGTTTTCTATTTTTTCCCTTTCTTCCAGTAATTCTTTTTTTGTTTGTTTGTATTTTATTAATTTATGATATTCCGTTTCCAGAAGATTTTGCTTTTTCTGACTTTCTAATAACTCTTTTATTTTATCCAGCAATTCATAAATATTGATAGGTTTTGTAATGTAAGCGTTCGCGCCTTCATTTATTGCTCGCATTGCAGTTCTCAAAGATGCATAAGCAGTAATTACTATTATCGCTATTCCCGGGTTTGTTTTCCTGAAAGAACTTATTAATTCAACTCCTTCTATGTCGGGAAGTTTTATGTCAAGCACTGCAGCGTTAAATGATTTCTTTCGCATCTGTTTTATGGCGCTTTCTCCCGAGATAGCCATATCAACTTTGTATCCTTTCTTATCAAATATTAACTTAAGGCTTTTACAGGTGCCCTCATCGTCATCAACTATAAGAATGTTATTTTCTTTTTCCATGTTCTCTTATTATAGGCAGCTTTACGGCAAAAGTACTCCCTTTGTTGACTTTACTTTGCACGCCTATAATCCCCCCGTGCTGTTCTATAAAGATTTTGCTTACCGACAACCCGAGCCCGACTCCTTTCGCCCTGGTTGTAAAAAAAGGTTCGAAAATTTTCCCCATATTTTTTTCGGGTATGCCTACTCCCGTATCCGTAAAAGAAAAATATAACCATCCCGATCTATGCAATCCGGACTTTATTAATAATTTCCCTCCTTTTGGCATTGACTGTATAGCGTTAATCAGGATATTTCCAAATACCTGTCTCAGTTGTTCAGGGTCTGCCGGCAAGGAAGGTAAATTTTCCCCGAGTCGAATGGCAACTTTAATATTTGATGGGACCTTTATATGAAATAATGCCCACTGAACAACCGCATTAATATCCGTGTTGCGTTGGATTGGAGGCCGAGGCGAGGCAAAATGCAATAAACTGTTAATGACTCTTTCGGAGGTAGATATTTCTTTTTGCAAAATTTCAAGGGCTTCTTTGATTTCCGGACGAGGTTTTTCAAGGGACATATTAAGAAAATAAACGCTGTTTTTAATCGCGCCAAGCGGGTTCCTCAATTCATGAGCTATCCCGCCGGACAATTGCCCCATTATAAGAAGTTTTTCCAATTGTTCCGTTTTCCTTCGTTCGGTGCTGTCTCTAAAGATAGCCATTAAATATTCTTTGCCGGACAACATTATAGGAGATGCGCTAATATCGGCATAAAACGTGCTTCCGTTTTTTCTCTTAAACAGAATATCTTTTGCTAATGTAATTTCTTTATTTGCAAGTTTGTCGAATTCTTGAATGGCATAAGGTAGAAATTTCGGAGGATGAACGTTTTTAACTCCAATCTTTTTTATTTCTTGTTGGGAATACCCAAGCATTTTACACATCATTTTATTCCCGGCAATAAATCTTCTGGACGTTATGTCTGCCAAAAGTAACCCGTCTATTGCATTTTCAAATATGGTTTTAAACCTTTTTTCCGCCTCTTTTGTTTTTTCTTCCGCTTCCACCCGTTTACTGATATCCATCAACACTACAACGATTTTTGTGGAATCATAAGGCACGCCTTCCTCTCCTAAAGGCGCCGCTGTTACTTCTACCGGGAAAATAGTCCCATCCTTTTTTATGGCAGTATACCTTACAAGCCTATATTTGTTACCTGTCTTAAAGTCCTCTTTTAAGGTACGTCTTATACCCCGAAATGCCTTAACGTGATCTTTTTTTGTTAGAAACTCTAGGCAGCTTTTCCCGATAAGCTCTTTCTTATTATATCCAAACATATAAAGAAGAAAATCGTTAACATCGAGTATTTTTCCATTACTATCTATTACCACAATACCGTTAGCTATTGAATTAAACATTGTCCGTATATAAATCTCGGATTTTCTTAATTTTTTTTCTATGTTTTTCCGTTCTGTAATATCACGCATATCTACGATTATTCCTCTTACGGTAGAGTTATTCGTCAGGTTATTTCCAATGACTTCAAAGTCTACCCATGAACCGTTTTTATGTTTAATGCGAAATTCAATAAAATTAACATTCCCTTCAGACTTATGATTTTTGAGATTGAGTTGCGAACTAACTCTGGCAAAATCTTCAGGTTGAACCAATGAAGTAACATTTTTACCAATAAAAAATTCCTTTTTATACCCGAGCACCTTTTCTACAGAAGGACTTATATACCGGATGTTCATTTTGGCATCAAGGATCGTTACTATATCTGAAAAGTTATTTATAAGCACGCGGAACTTTTCCTCACTTTCAATCAATAACTGATGAGATATAGCCGATTGCGTTATATCCGAAAAAAAAGCTACCATACAGATAGGCTTTCCGTATTTGTCTCTAACTATATTTGCAATGTGTTGAACCATAATTATTTTCCCATCCTTTCTTCTTATCTCTAAGTTTCCGGACGTCTTTTCGCTGTTCCACATAATCCCTATTGATTTAGAAGTCTTTTTTCCCCCGACCCCTAATGACAGAACGCTTTTCCCTATTATTTCTTTTTTGTCTTTATATTCCCACATCTTAAGAAAAGCATTATTTACGTATATAATTTTCCCATTTATGTCCGCAACGGCAATAGCGTTAATAAAATTGTCTATTGCAATGTTTTTTAAGTCTAGTTTTAGTTCGTTAATTCCAATACCTGTATAAGGCTTTTTCATAATAATGTCAGGAAAGTATAGCCATATTACTCGAAGTCAATATAAATTTATTCCCAAAAATTCGCATTTATTCCCATTTTTGGACAAAAATATGTTTTTGGGGAACAAAATAGGGGGAGGAATTAATTGTAATCCATAGGGATTAATTGGTATTTTGGGTCCATTCGGGCGCTCCAGAGGATTTCCACAAACCTATCTCAGTATGGTAATCACCCCCAAAATCAATTTCGAATTCTGCAATCCAAATTCCCTTGTATGTTTATCCTTTAAAGTTACAGTCTCTATTTTGCCATTAGTATGCAAAATAGTCCGCCTCAGGCGGATTAGCCCTTTAGGTTGCCGCACAGCCATGCCATAACTGCTTTTTCCGTATGCATACGGTTTTCCGCCTGGTCAAGAATTACCGAATGCGGGGAATCAATCACTTCGGCAGTAATTTCTTCGCCCCTGTGAGCAGGCAAACAATGCATCAGAATATAAGATGGTTTTGCATGTTTTACCAACTGCGCATTTATCTGGAATGCTTTGAATTTCTCCAATCGGAGCGCTTTTTCTTCTTCCTGCCCCATTGACGTCCATACGTCGGTATATATAATGTCTGCATCACGAACCGCTTCTACGGGGTCATTTGTCACTACCGCGGAACTTAATTTTATGTATTCTTTTTGCGGTTCATAACCTTTTGGAGTAGCTACGTGCATTTTTAACCCACACAAATTTGCAAACAACATAAGTGAATGACATACGTTATTCCCGTCGCCTACCCATGCAAATTTCAAGTCTTTATATCCTTTGTAAAATTCCCATATCGTGAAAAAATCCGCAAGCGCCTGGCACGGGTGTTCAAGGTCAGATAGTGCATTTACAACCGGAACACTTGCATATTTCGCAAGATCTTCAACGCTTTTGTGTTCAAAAACTCGCGCGACTATTCCTGATACCCACCTGGATAAATTTTCCGCTACGTCTTTTACCGGTTCCCTCTTGCCAAGACCTATATCCTGGGATGAAAGATATATGGAATTTCCACCAAGTTCGTTAATTGCAGTTTCAAAAGTTACTCTTGTTCTGAGGCTCGGTTTCTCAAATATTAAAGCAAAAGTCCTTCCGCTTAAAGGTTTCTCGTGAGAATATCTCGCATTCTTAAATTTTTCCGTAAGTAGAAATAGCTTAAAAATGTCTCCCCTGTGCAAACTTTTTGTTTCTATGAAATCTTTTCCTGCCATCTTTTCCTCCTAAAATTTGTTTTTACTCTTTATTTTTTATACATTGATTGCTTCTCAAGTTTCCAATTCTTATCAAAAAATCCCGTGGATACCACACCATCCCATCCTTTCTTTTTCACGGATTTATCGTAAATTATGAAATCCGGAACTCCTGATTGCGCGCGAAGAGGCCCAAAATAATGTGATATTTTCGTCCCTTCCGCATCCGCTCCCATATAAACAACTACAAACTTGTTCGGATTTAACGGATTGGGATATATTTCTTCGAGAGAAAGCCCTTCCCGGGAAAGCATTTCTTTTCCTATCCAAATATGCTTATCTTTTATATAAATTGGAAGCTTAGAATTTATCTTTTTCGTAAAACTATTTTCCTCGGGATTTCCGAATAAAATAATGTTATAATTCTTTATTATTTCTTCCGTTACTTCGGTATCCGGAATCATTTCTACAAATCCGTTCCCGTTTACCCACCAGAAAGACGCTTCGGAATAAGCATTTTCATAGTTCGCGTCTCCCCTTCCGTAAACCAGAATAAACGGACTGAAATACGCCTGTTTTATCGGGCCGTAAAGCTGCGGACTCTTGTATAATCCTTTGTGCTCAAGTTTTCCCAGAACAAAAGAGTTGCCTTTCTTTATAAACGAAACCGTTTCTTCTTTGTTGAAATTAAACTTTACCGGGGTGTTGTTTATTATAAATTTTATCTCCCCGAACGGGATTAGTTTTGGCGATAGGTTTAAACTAAAAGCCGTAATATTCTGAGTACTTATGGAAATACTGTTCGGGTTAACTTTAGCTTCGATTTTCGCATCCTGATATTCTATGTCTTGCTCGTCTATTGTAACCCAGTAATATTTATTTCTGATAAGCGGCGTTACTATCTTATAACTAATCTCTTTCGGATAAAAGTTCCTGGTTCTTGCTTTGAAGAAATCCATTATCGCTTTGTAATTAATGCATCCTGCTCCACGCTCCCCGTCATCATTTTCGTTCCACCAGTGTCCCTTCCCCGGGAGTTCGGTATAATGAACGTCGTAATTCATTAACTTAAGGTATCCTGTAAGCATACGCCCGTGAATCGGCGGAACGTTGTCGTCACTCCCGCCGTGTAAGGCATAGATTCCCGTATTCTTCGCATTTTCAAGAAAGACAAACGGATAGTATTCCCGTAATATCCTGTTACGATAAGAAAGCGGCTCGGGATGAGTGAAGAAAACACTCTTTTCAAGTATACTCGGAACGTAAAGTTGCAAGAAACTCCATCCCGATACGGGCGCTAAGGCAGCAAACAAATCGGCATTCAGTAACCCGTTAGCCCATGTCCCGTGTCCTCCCATTGAATGTCCCATAAGATATATTTTTGTCGTGTCTATATTGAAACGCTTTATTGCTTCCTGTCGAACTTCAAGCATATCAAGCGTTCCCCAGTCTTCCCAGTTGAATCCAAAAGGCCTGCGGTTTGTAGCCGTTACGATAAACGTCCAGTCCCTGGGAGTATAACATTTTGCCAGACCAATAGCTTCCACTCCTGCACCGTGAAGGGCAACAATCAAAGAATACTTTTTGTCAGGAGAAAAATCCAAAGGCGGAACAACTCCAAAATACTGAACAGAATTGTCAATCTTTGAGATGAAAGTAGCTTTATATTGGTCGCCGGGCTTAACTATGTCTATTTTTACGCTGTCGGTTAAAAGTTTGTTGCTCTTATAACTTACGGTTACCGGGAGCCATAATTCCTTCAGTCCTGCAACCGGTTTTATTACTTCAAAATCCAGTCTTATTTTTTTTGCACCAAAAGGATATATAGTGCTTATGGAAGTTTTGGCAGGTTTAACATAATCCGTTTTTTCCAGTGTAACCTCTAAAGAACACATTTTTTCGTCAGTAGTATTCATAAAACAAATTGCCATTGGCGCGGAAAAAGTTACCGAAGTATCAATGATATCCGGCGCCGTAACGTCTTTTAAAAGAATTAAATGGTCATTGTTCGGGATAAAACTAAGACGGAAATTGCTCTCCGTGGATAGGAAGATTCTATTCTCTCCTGCTTTTAATAATACAGGAGTGGGACAATAAGAACTAATGGAATACCCATTTTCATTTAATCTGAAAGACGATACGCCCTTGCCAATTACAAACGCATAACAGGACTCCTTGCACTGGAATGTCGCAAATGCATAATTTGAACTGCTTGTTCCGGCGTAACCGTATATGTCTTGCAAAGTATCCCACCATACATTCTCGTAATCAAACAAGACTCTGCCTGCGGAATCAAGGTTGCGGGAAACCCATTTAACCGTGCCCCCCTGGACCAGAAAACTCGGAAGTTCTGCGCCTTCTACAGGAGTGAAATTTTCTATGGAATCCAATACTCCTATGATTCCTTCACGGGGAGAAGTTGAAAAAGGCCCCGCAGTAAGCCATTTTGAAGGACTAATAGTATCCTTCAAAGACGGTAAAAAAGAAATTAATATAAATAGTATGTTTATCATAATATTACGAACTTAAGCACTAATTTTATAACTGTCAAGAATTTCAATTTTTTAAAGAAACAGAGAATGGGGATATTCACCCAGTTGAACTGGATAGGGATCTCTAATCCCCGCCTTGGCGGGGAAAGAGCTTCTTACCGCAGAGTCGCAGAGTTCACAAAGGAGAAAAACGATTTAGGATTAAAAAACAAGAAGAGCCTGATTGCTCTCGTCTGCTTACTACAATCAGGGAGAGTTCTTCCGGGCATTAATATTTATTTAAACTTGACATGGACAAGCTTATTGCTATGGATAATAATTAGTAGTATGCATAAAAATAATATTTTTGTAAAGTATCCCGTCAAAACAATCGTTTTTTTTATATTATTTGTATTTATTGTATTGGATATTTCCGTTAAATTTTTATCAAATAATCATCCGGTAGGAATTTATTCTCCTTACTATCATCATGATTTAAAGAAAAATGCCAGAATGAAAGATAAATGGGGCGATAGAAGTTATTATATTAACACAAATTCTTTAGGTTTTAGGGATAAAAGCAAAGGACATATTGACGTAAAAAACAGCAGTAATAAATATAGGTTTCTATTTATAGGAGATTCTTTTGTTGAAGGCATAGGATTGCCTTATGAAAAAACTTTTATAGGATTATTGGATAACAAATTAGATAATTCAAAGTTTGAAATATTAAATGCAGGGGTACGAGGTTATTCCCCTAAGTTATGTTACTTAAAAGTAAAATACTTAATAGAAAAAACAAACCTGCAATTTAATGAATTATATATGTTTATAGATATCTCGGATATTAAAGATGAAGTTTTTTATAAGGATTTTGTATCCCCAGCTCCTTTAATGAAAGGAATAGATCCTTTTTTGCAAAAAACTTCTTTTGTTTATGGATTTTTAAGGGTTCATTTATTAAACGAACACAATTTTGTCAGGTTTTTCAAGAAAAACAAAAAAGGCCCTGCAGATAATAATTATTGGGATAAATGGGCAAATGATTGGGGAAAATGGACTTATGACAAAACAACTTTTGACAAATGGGGAACAGAAGGATTAAATCTGGGAGAAGAAAATATGGATAAACTTTATGACTTATGTAAAAAAAATGATATTAAAATTAATATTGTTGTTTATCCATGGCCTGAGCAAATACTTAATGATAGCTTAAAATCCATACAGGTAAAATTCTGGGAAACATTTTCCCTAAAAAGAAATATTGATTTTATAAGTTTCTTTCCTGCCTTTATTCGTGAGACTAATCATCGGGCAACTATTGATAAATATTTTATAAAGGGAGATAATCATTGGAACGAAAGGGGCAACAAATTAATAGCCGATACATTACTTGCAAAAATATCCGGCTAGGTTAACGTCGATTATATATGTTCTTGCCGTTACAATCTATTCCTACGATTGCCGGGAAATCTTTGATTTCCAATTTGTAAATGGCTTCACAACCGAGCTCGCCATACGCCACCAAATCACACTTTTTAACCGTCTGCGAAAGCAGCGCTCCGCATCCACCGGGCGCAATGAAATAAATCGCTTTGTGTTTTTTTATTTCTGAGACTACTTCCTTTGAACGGTCTCCTTTCCCAATCATTCCTTTTAAACCTTTTTCCAGTAAAGACGGAGTATATTCGTCCATTCTGCTGCTTGTCGTTGGCCCGCAGGAACCTATGATTTGTTTCGGTTTTTCAGGAGCAGGACCGGTATAATAAATCATCTGGTTCCTTAATTCCAGCGGGAGTTTCTTTTTGTTTTTTATACAGTCTGCCAATCTTTTGTGCGTCGCATCTCTTGCGGTGTATATTATTCCCGTCAACAAAACCCTGTCGCCTGCGTTTAACCCGGAAATTATTTTTTCATCCAGAGGAAGCCGTATTTTTTTCATAAAATTACCGTTTGAACACGATGACACCAACACCCTATATTTATTGCCACGGGTAATCCTGCAATGTGTGTCGGATAAGTTTTTATAGTCACCCTTAATGCAGTCGTCTTTCCACCCAAGCCCCCAGGCCCGATATCTAATTTGTTTATTTCTTTTAATAAATCCTTCTCAAGTTTTCTTACAGTGACGTTTTTGTGACTGTCTTCGGAATCGTTTATCAACGATTCTTTCGCTAGCAACGCCGCTTTCTCAAGCGTTCCGCCGATTCCTATCCCTATGACTACCGGCGGACAAGAGTTTCCGCCGGATTCTTTTACGGAATCCAATACGAATTTCTTTACTTCCTTAACGCAATTCCCTATGTCAAGCATTGAAGCTTTGCCCATATTCTCGCTCCCGAACCCCCTCGGCACAACCGTAATTTTTAACCTGTCTCCTTTTACCAGACTCGTATGTATTGTTGCGGGAGTGTTGTCTTCGGTGTTTTTTCTGGTTAACGGGTCGACGATTGACTTCCTGAAATACCCTTCACGATAACCCTTTCTAACTCCATCCTGGATTGCTTCTTCCAGACCTCCGTCAACCTGTACTTCTTCGCCTTTTTTTACGAACACTACGGTCAAACCCGTATCCTGGCACATAGGTATTTTCTTATCTTTTGCGATACTGCAATTTTTTAATATGTCACGGATGACTTCTTTTGGGAGGATATCGTTTTCTTCTTTGTACGCTTTTTCCATTAACCGTTCAATGTCTTTGTCTATTTCAAAATTGGATTTAATGCACAAGTCCTTGACGGCTTTGACGATTTTATCTTTTTTTATTATTCTCATTTTTCAACAGGGTAACAGTTTTCTTAAAAACTTCTCCCGGTTTGAGTTTTATTCTTGCGACGCCGCTTTTGATTGCCGCTTGCGCTACGGCTTCCGCAACTACCGGCGCAACTCTCGGGTCATAAGCTTTTGGAATAAAATATTCTTCGGTAAGTTCTTTTTTTGAAACTAAACTGCTAATCGCGAGGCTGGCGGCGATTTTCATTTCTTCGTTAATGACTTTTGCGCGCACGTCCAGAACTCCGCGGAATATTCCCGGGAAAGCCAGAACGTTGTTTATCTGGTTCGGGAAATCACTTCTTCCCGTGGCGATTATTTTTGTGCCTCCTGCTTTTGCTTCTTTAGGAAGAATCTCGGGGTCAGGATTAGCCATCGCAAATATTATCGGATTTTTATTCATTGAGGCAACCATCTTTTTATTAAGAATATTTCCTGCAGAAACTCCTATAAAAACATCCGCATTTTTGATAACGTCCCCTAATTTGCCTTTCTCTTTTTTGCGGTTCGTAATTTTAACAAGTTCTTTTCTGGAGGAATTCATTCCTTCTTTCATCCCTTCATATATTGCTCCGTATATATCACACACGATAATATTTCTTGCTCCGAAATTATATAGACATTTGCAAATAGCCGTTCCTGCTGCGCCGGCGCCGTTTATGGTAATCTTTACTTTGCTTATTTCTTTTTTAACTAGTTTAAGAGCGTTAATCAAACCTGCCAGGACGACTATTTCCGTACCGTGTTGGTCGTCGTGAAAAATGGGAATATCCGTTTCTTTTATGAGTCTTTTTTCTATTTCAAAGCAACGTGGCGCAGAAATATCTTCAAGATTAATCCCGCCGAAAGTCGGAGATATATTTTTTACGATGTTTACGATTTCATCGGTATCCTGAGTCGCAAGACAGATAGGAACTGCATTCACTCCTCCGAATTTTTTGAACAATATTGCTTTGCCTTCCATAACGGGTAATCCTGCTTCGGGGCCAATGTTCCCGAGACCGAGAACTGCGCTCCCGTCGGTAACGATTGCGATAAGGTTAGAACGTGAAGTATATTCGAATACGAGGTCTTTATTTTTGGCAATTTCCCGGCAGGGTTCAGCGACGCCCGGGGTGTATAACAAACTAAGGTTATCTTTGGTAACGGGAATTTTGCTTTCGATGGTAATTTTTCCTCTGAGCTTTTTGTGCAGGAGCAGGGATTTTTCTTTTAGCTTTTCTGATTTGCTTTTCATAAAAGTGATAATGTATCATTTACGGTAGGAATGAGAAAAGTCAAGAGGAAAACAAATAACAGATTGATAAAACTAAAATAAAAAATTCTGCCACCCCGCTCACCGCCAAGGCCGGATCTTCGACATAGCGGGGTAAACTCCAACACGAAAGCACAAAATTGGAACCACGAAACAGCAACCACAGAGAACACAGAGGACGGAAAAATTTAGGGTTAAAAAAACAGACAACAGAATAGAGAACTGAAAAGAAGAGAGCACAGAGAACGGAAATGACAGAGATTTGAAACCGCAGATAAACACAGATAAGCGCAGATTAACCCTCCAGAGGCGTAGGCAGGATAAAAAATGGGTAGGCAGGGCTTTAATGCTCTGCTCTTCGGTGGTCGGGTCGCCCCTACAATTGGAGTTATTTTAGAACTGTTAGTTTCTTTGTGGTTTTGGAAGTGCCGGTAGAAAGGGTTACAAAATAAATTCCTGCTTTTAGTTCTTTGGCGTTTAGATTAATACTATAATTCCCTGCGGGTTTTTGTTCGTTGACTAATGTTTTTACGCAACTGCCGGTTATGTCATAAATCTTCAAAGAGACATATCGAGGTTGGGAAACCTCTCCCACAGTATAACTGATAATTGTTGATTTTGAGAAAGGATTTTGACTTGCCCTGAGCGTAGTCGAAGGGTTTTTGATATTTGATTTTTCTTCCACTCCTGTTTCTTTTCCCAACCTTATTAGATAGACATAATTGTTTTTTTCTCCTGCAATGATAAATCCTCCGTCAAAAGTTTGTTGAACGGAATAAGCACAATCCTCATATTCCCCACCGAAAGTTTTTGTCCACAAGGTATCACCCGAAGAATTTGTTCTAATCAGATAGACGTCTCCACCACCTGCCCCGAAAGATTCTGTATATCCTGCAATAATGAACCCTCCATCCGTGGTTTGTTGAACGGAACAACCCCAATCATTCTCATATCCGCCGAAAGTTTTTGTCCACAAGGCATTACCTGAAGAATTTATCCTGACTAGGTAGATGTCGCCTTTGCCTGCCCCGAAAGAATTTGTATAGCCTGCAATAATGAACCCTTCGTCTTGAGTCTGTTGAACGGAATAACCATTATCATGAGAAGTCCCGCCGAAAGTTTTAGTCCAGAGGGTATTGCCTAGGGCATCTGTCTTAATGAGATAGACATCGTTATAGCCTACCCCGAAAGACTCTGTATAACCTGTAACAATAAAACCACCATCAGAGGTTTGTTGAACTGAAGCCCCCACATCATCCCCGTTTCCGCCGAAAGTTTTTGACAATAGAATATTACCCGATGAATTCGTCTTGATAATATATACGTCCCAAAAGCCTGCCCCAAAAGAGTTTGTCATCCCCGTAATGATAAACCCACTATCGGAAGTCTGCTGAACTGAAAATCCAATATCCTCTTCAGTCCCACCGAAAGTTCTAGTCCACAACGTATCGCCTGAAGAATTTGTCCTGATTAAATAGACATTATTATAATTTGTTCCGAAAGAGTTTGTATACCCTGCAATGATAAATCCGCCACCTATAATCTGTTGAACTGATTCGCCATATTCATTGCCTTTTCCACCATAAGTTCTAGTCCAAAGAGTATCTCCGGAAGAATCTGTTCTGACAAGATAGACATCATAAGCACCCCCTACCCCACCAAATTCTTTGCACCCTGCAAGTATAAAACCACCATCAAAAGTTTGTTGAACGGACTTGCCAAAATCAAATCCAGTCCCGCCGTAAGTTCTTGTCCATAAAGTATCGGGCGCGCCTGCGAATGCGTTGGTAGATAAGACCAAACAGAACAAGTATAAATACTTTAAAAATCTCATAGTCTTACTACATATTTAAAGGTAACAATGAGAAAAGTCAAGAGGAAAACAAGAACTAAAGTCCATAATTAAAACTTTATACATTTGGCTTGATAAATCAAGCCCCTACACCAAATATATTATTTTTTCTCTCTGCGTTCTCTGCGTCTTTTTGTTTTGTGCTAGTGTATCCTTTTCAAAAAGCCGTTACTTTTATACCCGTTTTTTTAGTTAGTTTACAGGCGATGTCCTTCAACACCGACTTATCCAAAGCCTTAAGATTCAAGTCCGCCGGCATTCTGTCAAGCGTATATATTTGCACTTCTAACGGCTTAATTTCTGCTATACAGTCTATCCATTTTTCAATCGCGGAGTCACTGATATTCGTTTCTAAAAACATTGATTGAATGATAATATCTTTTAACGTTTTTAGATTTTTTACGATATCGTCCAGACTTACTCCTTCCGCAGGTTTATTAATTTCATTGAAAATATTTTCTTCACAGGCATCCAGTTTCATTGCCCGAACATCGGCAAGCTGAAGTCCCTCTCTTGCATTTTCTATGTTCGTGGAATTGGATATCACGACTATCGGTATTGGCGGAAAGTTATGGTCTTTCGAATATCTATCCCGCAAATCTTTTGTTTGTTTTATTATTTCATTAAACTGCGGATGCAACGTAGGCTCGCCGTAACCGGAAAATGTCAGACAATCCAGTGGTGTTTTGATTCTGTGCAAAACGCCTTCTATTGCAGTTATTACTTCCTGGACACCCGGGAATCTTACTCTGCCAAGTTCGTTTTTGTTTATCGTATGAGTATCCGTCCACCCGTATTGACAGTAAGTGCAATTCAAGGAACAAACTTTACACCCCACGGGTAAAAGGTTAATCCCCAGGGAATTGCCTAACCGTCTTGATTTAACCGGACCGTAAATTATGCTTCCCGGGAAATGAGAATTATCTGCTTTCATATTTTTATACCTCGCTTATGCTTCGAAATGTTTCTTTTAATTTTGGAACAGTATCATATTTCTCCATATCTTCAGGTTTAATCCACATCGTTTCGGAATGTTCCCAATCGATTTTAATTTTGCCCGGCGTTTTTACCCTGAACATAAAAGGATATATTTTCCATTCTTTGTTTAATTTGTTATCTTTAACAGTTACCGGTTTCCCTTTTTTTAATAGTTCAACGTCTTCCGAAGTTAACGATGTTTCTTCGTTTATTTCTTTCAGCGCCTGTTGTTCCGGCGCAGTTTCAAGATATCCGCTAACTCCTGCCCATTTTCCTTGATAAGTTCCGACTTTGCTGCTTCTTTTCAGTAGCAAAATTTTCCCTTCTGATTCAAGAAAGCAGGTTACGACACTCATCGGGCAGACACATTGGTCTGCCCCTACATTATCGGGGGACATTTTATTTTTTGAAAATGCGGGTGATATCATTAAAAGTTACGTATACCATAAACAACATCAGCAAACTAAATCCGATATTTTGAATTAAAATTATTGTCTTCTCGGGGACGGGTCTTTTCTGCAGCTTTTCAATCCCTATAATAAAAATCTGCCCTCCGTCAAGAGGCGGGAATGGCATAAGGTTGAGTAAAAACAATTGAATTGACAGGAAAGATATGAGCAATATAAAGCTGTCCAATCCCCATCTTGCGCTTTCGCCTGCAAACTTTCCTATTGATACGGGTCCGCCAAGCGCTTTTGTTGACATTTTTCCTGCAAAAAGATTCTTGAAGAATTTTAACGTAAGCAATGCAACGTCCCATGTTCTTACAAAACCGTCCTTAAATCCGCCTATCAAAGTGATAGGTTTTCTTACGGTTTTTAATTGAACTCCGACCATTCCTATTTCTTTTATTTTATTGTTTTCATCCATATACTCTTTTTTCTCGGGAACTAAAACTGCACTCATAGATGTGGAATCTCTTGTCCACAGGAAGGTTATTTCTTTGCGTGCATTGTTCTGAATTAAAGTTACGAGCGTGTCCCAATTGTTGATTTGTATCGTATCCTTGAGACTATCAATAATTATTTGGTTAATTACGTCATTTTCGCGAATTCCTGCTTTCCACGCAACGCCCTGTTTTATGACTCTGCCGACTATCGGGAGTATCTTTGGAGCGATGTCCAGACTTTCCCCGTACACCATAACTTTTTGTATTTCGTTGTTTCTTTCAATTTCACAACTAACGCTGTCTTTCTTGGAAATACCGGAAATAACGTCGTTCCATGTTTTTGTTTCAATCCCGTTTACGGAAACGAATTTATCGCCAGTCTGGATATTTATTTGTTTGCCGGGAGTTTGCACAAAAGTGGTCGGGATTTCGCTGTTCCCCTGCATAAAAGAAACAATCGTAAACCCTACCCACGCTAGAACCAGGTTAAATACGGGACCTGCGACTATTACGCTTGCCCTTACGCCGGGGGATTTCGACGGGAATTCATTACCTTCACCTTTTACGTCTTTCAGGTCTTCGCCTGCCATTTTTATGTATCCGCCGAACGGCACAAGTGAAATCCTGTAATCCGTATCGCCTTTTTTTATACCGATAAGCCGGAGTCCCATTCCAAGGGAAAATATTTCTACTTTGATGCCCGAGCGTTTCGCGACTATGAAATGCCCGAACTCGTGGAAAAGTATTAATACGCTTAAGACGACAAGTGTGCTTACAAGGGTTAGTATCATTTTATTTTCACTCTACGTTAAAGATTCAAAAAGTCAACTGTTTTAGCTTTTGCCCATTTTTCCGCTTCTTCTATTTCTTTGAATGTTGGGCTTGATATAACTTTATGTTTCGACATAACTTTTTCTATGATTCGCGGGATGTCTTCAAATTTTATTTTTTTCTGTAAGAATGCTTTTACGACTTCTTCGTCTGCAGCGTTTAGTACTGCCAGCATTGTCCCGCCTATTCTTGCAGACTCATAAGCAAGTTCTAAACAGGAGAATTTCTTGAAGTCGGGTTTACTGAATTCCAGTTTAATGCCGTTTTTGAAATCCAATTGTTTTGCCATAGAAGGGACTCTCAAAGGGTACGTCAATGCGTACTGGATTGGAAGTTTCATATCGGGCAAACCCATCTGGGCAATAACCGAAGAGTCCATAAATTCGACCATTGAGTGAACAATTGACTGCGGGTGTATGACGACTTCTATGTTTTTTACAGGCACGTCAAAAAGGACGCTCGCCTCGATAACTTCGAATCCTTTATTCATAAGAGTAGCCGAATCTATGGTAATCTTTTTCCCCATTTTCCATACCGGATGACGTAATGCAATTTTCGGAGTAATATCCTTTACAGATTTCTTATTCCAGAAAGGTCCACCGGATGCCGTTAAAAGTATTCGTTTTACGACGGATTCTTTATTTGATTTACGGTTTGTAGGGGCGTATTGCAATACGCCCCTACTGTAGGAACCAAGACACTGGTGTATTGCGGAATGTTCGGAATCCACTGGCAAAAGAGATGCTTTCGAGGCGCCCAATTCTTTCATAATTATCGTCCCGTAAGCAACAAGAGTTTCCTTGTTTGCGATGGCGATTGTTTTATTTGCTTTTATTCCGGCAAGCGTAGGACGAACCCCGATTGAACCGACAAGTGCGTTCAGTACGATATTCACGTCCGGGTGACTTGCGATTTCACATAAGCCGTCTGTCCCGTTAAGCACTTTGCAGTTGAGTTTTTTTTTATTTATTTTTGAAGAAGAATTATTTGCGATACATACATATCTTGGTTTAAATTGTTCTATTTGTTTTTGGAGAAGTTCTGTATTTTCGCAACAAGTAAGGGCAAATACTTTATATTCGGGACCGAGTTTTTGAATGACTTCAAGTGTTGATTTTCCTATGGAACCGGTAGCCCCGAGAATGCATACGTTTTTCATAGATTTGTGATATTTGACGTTTACCCGATAGAGCAATTAGTAAGTCTTATATCTGAAATCCTGGATTTTGGCAGTTTCTTTTTGTCTGTTCACCCATTCCGTAAAAATCTTTTTGCCTTCTTCTTCCGACCATATACTGTAGAACTGGGGCATTTCATTTTTTATGGAATCGGCTATGGGTTGAATCCTGTCTAAAGAATGCACTATATAAGATATACCTTTAACCACTACGTACATTGTGGTATCTTTTGGAATGTTTACCGCCTGCATAAAGAAGTCAGGTCCTTCCGGCGAGCTGTAAAAATCGAATGTTTCAGGACTTATTACCGTCAAACCTTTTGCTTTAACGAAGTCTTTAAAACCTTGTTTAAACAAAATAGGAGAATTAATAGACAAGTATTTGTATTTAACTTTATCGGTTATGTCGTTAAATTTCGGTATATACTTCTCGGACATCCCGACAGTCATAACAACATAAAAAGCGTTGTCACCTTCTATTGGACCTATAAGTATAGGTTTCTTTTTAGTCTCAAGATAAGACAAATCAATTTCGTTTATCGGGGCTTCGTCTATCCTGCTTGTTTTCACTGTCATTTTGTATGCTCTTGCCGTTCCTTCAAAATCAGATTTTGCTTCTTCGACAAAGCTTTCCGCAGTTTCTTCGACTTTACCTATTGTCTCGGTAGAAGGATTTATCGGCAATAATAGAGTTCCTACAACGCTATCTTTTTTAACAGAAATATACCAACCCTTATCTTTTTTAACGATACCTGAGTTTTCGGGTTTTTCGGGTAATAAGACGCAGTTATGTGTTCCGGCTATAGTATCGAGGGGAGTTCCCTGGAGTGCAAGGTTGAGAATTTCTTCTGCCTCTGATTTGGAATCCATTTCGTCATCAACGCTAATTGTTATCGGGAACATAACATATTTTACGAGTAGTTTGCTTTCTTTCGCAAAAATGTCTTTGTTTTTGTCGTAGTAGTTTTGTATTTCAAATGGGCTTACTTCGGGTTCCGATTTTACGTATTCCACTTTTAGTTTAGTTCTTCTCTGCAAGAATTCTTCCATAAAGTCTAAGGTAGTCGGTCTAACCGTTCCTACAATCATCTGGTATATAACCTGTCTTGGCAATTGAGTTCTCAGCACTTCTTCATAGCTTTTCAGCCATTCAAGGTTTGACGGGTTGCCAATTACGGATAAGTATTTATTGTAATCAAATTGTCCATTTGTTTGCAAAGAGGTATCTCCTAACAACTGTGGGGGCGGGTTAGTTTTTATGAACTCGACGATGTTTTCATCCGTGATGTTAATTTTTTTCTTTTGTATTGCGTTGTTAATCAGGACATCTTCCACTAATTTGTTAAAAGCGTTTTTTCCTGCTTCGCTTCTTGATTGCCCGTTTTTAACATAATATTCCATAAGGTCGCTGTAAGCTTTAAAAGTAATCGGTTCTTTGTTTACCTCTGCTATTATCCCCTGGTCGCGTTTACTTATTTTTCTGGTAGAAAAATCCTGCATCCCCCAGCCAACGAATATAAAGGCTACGAATACTATTATAAGAAGCCAAAGAAAATATACTGTTTTTTTTCTTAATCTTCGCATCATCATAGGTTATTTCCCTCCCAAAAATGTATCCGCTTTAGGCGGACAAACAATTAATAAAAGTTTTTATTTAATAGCCTTAAAATGATTTATTGTCAATTTATATATTTTGGGATGGTGTTTTTAGTTGGAGCGAGGGCTCCAACCTACCTGTTATCTGTCAAAGGTAGATTAGGAATGTGGAAACGTTAGGGTTGTTTTTGAGAATAGTGTTGAGTGGGTAGGGAACAGGCATGCCTGTTCCCTACGAAAATGAGATTCTTCTCCCGATAACTTGCCTGACGGCAGTCAGGAATCGGGTTCAGAATGACAAAATACATATTCCCTACCTGCTACCTATTCTTTTTTGATGCTCTTAATTCCTTTTGCGCGGTAGTGGTATTTCGTAAGTTCTTTAAGCAAGGGAAATATAAATGGTAAGGGGAAATCTATACTCTTTACCAGCAAATTAAACAACCCCGTTTTTTCTATCCATTTGTTGGTTTGTAATACCTCCGACAAGAAAAGCACTTTTAAGTTTGCGATGTTTTCCGAAGTTTTTCCCTGTGCACGTTCTATAAAACGCAGGGAAGTTTTGCCACGTTCCTCGGCTTTGGAAAAAACGTTCTTTAGTTTTTCTTTGGTATAAAAACCGTCGACGTGATAAGCGATACAATTGTTGAAAGCATATACGACTTTTACTCCGGCTTTTTTGAGTCGCATTCCAAGTTCTACATCCATATATCCCATAAATTTATATTCATCAAACAAACCTACATCCAGGAGTTTTTGTTTTGGGACGGAGCAGTTTTGTATTACGAGTCCGGTATTACATATCCCGTCTACCCGCAGGGTTTTGATGCCGAATTTTTCCGGTCTGCTTATGTGTCTGACTACACCCTGGACTGCAATGTCTGGATTCTTTTTATGTAACTCAAGGTGGTCGGAAATAAAATTTTTATCTACCAGAACATCCGAATCTACGAAGATAATTATTTCTCCTGATGCATTTTTTATGCCGACGTTTCGCGCTGCCCAGCATCCTATTCTTTGGGGTAGTCTTATATACTTAAGCTGAGAGTGGACAGTGGTCAGTGGTTGTTGGTCAGAAACTAAATCGTTAGTATTGTCATCGGAAGCGTCATCAATAATAATAATTTCGTAATCTTTGGCAGATTGGTTTGACAAATGGCTTATGCAATCTTTTAAAACCCAGGAACGGTTTCTTGTCGGAATAATTATGGATGCTTTCATTTTTTTATCTCTGCTGACAATATTCCTTTCGCGCGATAGTGATATTTAACCGCTTTCCTGAACAACGGGAACAAAGGATAAATAGGAGAATCTATACTGTTCTCAAGAAATTTCATACACGAGGGTTTTTCCACCCACTTATCCGTATTAAGAAATTTTGCTTTGGCAAGTATTTTCTTTGTATGGGCAATTTGTTCTGCTTTTGCCCCGTGTTTTTTAGTAAAATAATATGCACATTTCCCGCGTTCAAAATGTTTTGAAATATATTCTTTAATGCTTTTTTTGCCATGAGGCAGGTTAATATGATATGCCTTACATTGTTTAATTGCGTACCTGAATCTTAATCCCAGGTTTTGCAATCGGATACCCAAATCTATATCTTCGTACCCGACACCAAAAGTTTCATCAAATAACCCAGCCTTTATAAGCCATTCTTTTTTTATGGATGCATTTTGCGATACGAGTATTCCAAAGGACATCAGGTTGGTATAGAAAAATTTAAACGTTGCTTTTCGTATATCTTTTATATAGCGCACCATACCTTGCAGAATTATATCGGGATATTGTGTATGAATATTGATATGGTCTTTAACAAAATCCGGGTGTACCAAAACATCGCTGTCTACGAATATAATAAGTTCGCCTGTTGCTATTTTTATTCCGGCGTTCCTTGCGGCGTGAGGTCCACTCTGTTTCTCCAATTTTATGTATTTTATATTTGATATTTTATATTTAATTTTTGATATTACGTTGGGGGTGTTATCGGTGGATGCATCGTCTATGACGATTACTTCGTAGTCGGAAATGCTCTGGGTTAGAATGTGTTGAAGGCAATCTTTCAATATATAAGCCCTGTTGTGTGTAGGTAAAATTACCGATGCTTTCATTTTTTCGTTTTTTTATTTGTCATTCTGAGCGTAGAGAAGAATCTCAATTTTATTTTTTTATGCATAATATAATTGTCATAAATATTTGTCGGGGTAGTTGTCCAGCTGAGCTGGATTAAAACCCCTACCTACCCTAACACTATAAATTCTAAAATTTTTATCCTCTGCGTTCTCTCTTATTTTTATCTCTATTATTTTGTTTGTTCTTTTTCAACTCTAAACTTTCCATTATTTGTTCTTTGCGAACTCAGCGTCTCTGCGGTGAAAATTTTTTTCTATTCTCTCTGCTATTCGTTCTGCTCCGCCGGACGGTCCCATCCTGAATTTTCCGATTTTACTCCTTCTCTTTATTTCATCGGGATGTTGCAATAAAAATATTATTTCGTCCACGACTTCATCCGGGAAATTTTTAACAACCTTTAAACATCCCCCTAATAAATTTTGCTGGTTATTCATTCGCACGTTCGAAGTTTGCGGGCCTGTTCCTTTGAACCCGACTATGGGTTTTCCGAAATACGCTGCCTGTTCGTTTGCCGTTCCCGCTAACCCGATTATAATGTTTGACTGCTCAATTATGTCAACAAAAGTATTGTAATATAAAAATACTTTTGTGTCTTTTTTTGTCAGAACGCTGATATCATCAGTTGATAATTTCCATCCGTTATTTTGAGAGAGGGGTGCCAGCGTATCCAACTTAATAGTATTCGGCAAAGCCGTAACGAACGATAATTTTGGTAAGTTTTTTTGTTCGAGCAATTCAACGACTTGTAGTATTTTGATAAAATTCTTATAGGCTTCCGTTCGTGAACCGGGAAGTATTCCGATAGTAACAGAATTCTTTTCCGGGGTAAATTTATGTTCGCGTTTCAGTTCGTCAACCATCGGATTTCCGACAAACGTTGCGGGAACGTTATTTTTTCGTAAATTATTTGCGGTATATTCGTCGTGAGTAAAAATTTGTTTTATTTGTTTTTTGTGAATCAGGCTTTTCATTATCCACAGTTCAACTTTGTAGTGAGGGTTCTGGTAATCGGACTTTGCAGGAGCAAGAAAGAAGATAGGTTTGCGAGCGCCGAGCCATCCCAGAATGAGCAAAAAAACGTCTCCCGTTATCATAACGGAATCCGTTTTTGGACGAAGTTTTTTAAGAGCGAGGCAATATCTTATGGGAATATAAAATCCCGTTAGTACGTCAAGAATACCGGCAAGGCTTCTTGTGGTAAATCCGCCGGACGGGGGGACTTTAGTTTTCAGGAGAACGGGGATGTTTCTTTTTTCGTATTCTTCGCCAAAGGATATGAGAGGAGCGCCGATGATTTCGGTATCGGGGCGCATCTTTTTTAGTGCGGAAGCGATAATGGCGGCGGAGCGGTCTTCGCCGTAACAGTTACTCAAGAAAAGAACGGTAGGCATTATTGTAATGCAAGCATCCTGCTTGCTGATAATTGATCCTGTTTGTTAATAGAATGTAATGCAAGCATCTTGCTTGCTGATATCAGATATAATGTATATTAGACATAAATAATGTCAACAAATAACAGATATAGCGAACAGTTTAGTGAGTTGAGTTAGTAAGAGAAAGAAAGAAAAGATAGATTCTTCGCTACGCTCAGAATGACAAATAAGGGGGAAAAGGATTGAGATTCTTCGTAAACTCAGGATAGAATTCCCTAAGAATTAAAATTCTAAGGGACTTCTAACTTAATTCCAATTTGATAACCTCTGCCGGGCATTGGGATGGAGCCGTATTTGGAATACTCTTTGTAATCCTCATCCAAGAGATTCATTCCCTGCAGAAACAAATTTCCCTTTATTAAAGTCGTTATCTGAAATTCTGTTGACAGTTTTCCGTTAAATACATAAAAATACGTCTCGCCTTGCGCCTTGACCGTATCCTGTAACTCCTTATACAATCCGTCCATACTCATTTCAATCCCATATAACGTGTATCTCAGTTCGCCCGAAATCAACTGCTTTACCCTGTTGTTAATGTATTTTTCGGTTTGTGGATTTTGCGTCCACATATACGTATAATTCAGACGAAGTATCTTTGAAGTTAACCCCGTTTCAATTCCTTTCACACGGTCACTGGAAATGTTTTCTGCGTGGACCAACCCGTCCGACTTTCTTACCCATTCTATGATGTTTGTTCCGTCCCGTATGAATACCGAATTTATAAGAGCGAAATTCTTTTTCGTATAGTCGATTCCCGCTTCGTAATTCCATGCGGTTTCGGGTTTTAAGTTCGGATTCCCTATTGATTTACCAGTGTAATACAACTCTGTAAAAGACGGAGCCCTGAATGCGTGTCCGACGGATGCCCTGACTTTTACCGGCGAGCGAAACCCTTTGCTGAATTCAATTCTCGGGTTGGTCTGCCAGCCGTAAAGCGAATTGTAGTCCGTCCGTACTCCAGCTATAAGGAATGTTTTTTTAGCAATCCGTCTGCGCAATTGTCCAAACAGGGCAAACTTTCCGACAGTATGGTCGTCCAGTATATTGCTTGTTAAATAATCGAATACGGTTTCCGTGCCGAGGATAAAAGATTTGGTGCTGAGTTGCGTTTCAGCGCCTGTCGTGTAAGCGGTGTGCCGATTAGTCAGACTGTCGAAGCTGGTTATATCGTGGATGTATTTGTCTTTATGGATACGCGAATAGACATTGGTTTTTAGAAGACGGTTTTCGAGTTTTATTCCTGAGAATATCGTGTTAGTGTGTTCGCGCGCATAATGTTCGCCGTAAAAATCCGCAGCGCCGAAATCTTTTTCCATATAATTTATAAAAGTATTCATTAGTTTTGTGGAATACTGCGCTCCAAAAGTCGTGTTTTTGAAGTCCGTGTTCTCCCTGTACCCGTCGGAAGACGAGTTCTCATAAGATAATCCGAGTCTTTCGTTTTCAACGCTTACGGTTTTGAGTTGTGCGTCGTAGGTTCCGAAAGAAGTTCCGGCAGAAGCGTGAAACTTTTCCCCTGCGGGACGGGTTATAATGTTTACTACTCCGCCAAAAGCGTCGGGTCCGTAAATGGAAGAAGCGCTCCCGCCGAGTATTTCGATTTTGTCTATATCCGAAACCATAAACGGAACTTCAAGATTGTAATGGGAGGTTTGGGGGTCGTTTACCCTTATCCCGTTTACCAAAACTAACGTCTGGTTGAAAGTTGAGCCACGTATAGATAAATCTGTCTGCACGCCGGGCAGTCCTAAAGTGGAGGCATTAACTGAGAGGGCGTTTTTAAGGGCGTCGCTGAGGGAGGGGGTGGAGAAATCTTTAATTACGGTAATGGCTCGGGAAGATTCGGAAAGTTTGGTAGGGGTTCGTGTGCCGACGACGACGACGGTGTCCATTATGTATGTTTTGAGGGGAGCCGTTGCCATAAGAAAGAAAAAAGGTATAAGCATTTAGGGGGTATGATAGGGGAGGGATTGAAAATTGCAAGTTTTTTTGGAGACAGGAGAGAAAAAGTTGAGTTAGTTAAGTTAGTTGAGTAAGTTAAGTGAGGAAGGAAAAGAGAATTTTTTGGACGCAGATAAACGCAGATAACAAATAAGATTAATAAAAAAAGGAACAAAAAACTTAAAAATAGAACAAATAAAAAAAGGATTAGAAAATTTAGACAAGATTAACAGGATTGAAAATCAACAGAAAAAGTTATAGAGTTAAAGGAAAACAGATAGCCACTAAAGTACTAAGCCCAGCTGAGCCCAGAGGGCTGGATAGAATCCCCTAAGAACTAAAGTTCTAAGGGTCTTCTACTGGATAAGTTGAAGTAAGTTCCTAGCGAAACAAACTACAACTAAGCACGAAAAAACACAAAAACGGACAACGAAAATAATTTCTCTCGCAAAGACGCTAAGATGCAAAGAACGGATAACAGAAAACAAAAAGTTATAGAGTTAAAAGAAAACAGATTATAGTAACAAATCAACACGAAAAACTGAGAAAATGAACACCCCGCCATAGCGGGATAAACTCCAGGCACGAAAAACAGAATCATTTTTTTAACAGGGATTGTAACCCGGCATAGCTGGATAAGTTAGACTAATCCCGCCAAGGCGGGAAAGTCTAACTAAGAGACTGTAAGAGACTAACAGATAGTAACCATCCTCCAAACAGACTGGCAGGCAGGTATCTGCGGTTAAAATTCTCTGTTAGTTGTTCTCTTTTTGTAGTTCATCCTTTGCCCCTCATATTTTCTTTATCCGTGTAAATCTGTGAAAATCCTTGGCTATAATTCTTTGAGGATATGTTTTTTATCAATTAATGTTGAGAAATAGCAGTATATATTATTTTCTTGACAATTATTTTAGTATAAGATAAGTTAAGCAGAATATAGATTTAACAAGACAAATAATAATTTAGTATCAGGGAGGAGGATGTTTTATGGCAAAAGAAAAATTTGAACGGAAAAAGCCGCACGTAAACATAGGGACGATAGGCCACGTCGACCATGGAAAAACAACATTAAGTGCTTGTATTACAAAGGTGCTCGCAACCAAGAAATATGCAAGCTTTATGGCTTATGACCAGATAGACAAGGCACCTGAAGAAAGAGCTCGTGGATTGACCATTCAGTTATGTCACCTTGAATACGAGACGGACAAAAGACACTATGCACACATCGATTGCCCGGGACATCGTGACTACATTAAAAATATGATTACCGGTGCAGCACAGATGGACGGAGCAATACTTGTCGTTTCAGCTGCAGACGGAGCACAGGCGCAGACTCGCGAACACGTTCTACTTGCAAGACAGGTAAACGTTCCGGCGCTTGTCGTATGTATGAATAAAATTGACCAGGTCGATGACCCTGAATTACTCGAACTCGTTGAACTTGAAATCAGAGACCTTTTAAAGAAATACGAATTCCCCGGCGACACAACGCCAATCATCAAGGGTTCAGCGTTAAAATGCCTTGAAAGTCCGGACCCAAATGCAGATTGCTGCAAATTCATATGGGAACTTATGGACGCAGTGGATAGCTTTATTCCTGAGCCTACAAGAGACGTAGATAAATCGTTCCTTATGTCAATAGAAGACGTTTTCTCGATCACAGGTCGTGGAACGGTAGCAACGGGAAGAGTTGAAAGAGGCAGAGTAAAAGCAGGAGACCCGTTGGAAATCGTAGGATTTACGGATACACAGAAAACTACGGCAGTAAGCGTTGAAATGTTCAGAAAGATACTTGATGAAGGACTTGCAGGGGATAACCTTGGAGTACTTTTAAGAGGTATCGACAAAGAAAAGGTCGAAAGAGGTATGGTTCTTGCAACACCGGGAACGATAACTCCGCATACACATTTCAAAGGAAGAGTGTATATTTTAACACAGGCAGAAGGCGGAAGACATACAGCTTTCTTTAACGGATATTCGCCACAGTTCTTCTTCAGAACGATGGACGTTACCGGTAATGCAAATCTTCCGGCAGGCGTAGAAATGGTAATGCCAGGCGACAACGTTGAACTTGAAATAAAATTGATTTCACCGGTTGCAATGGAAAAAGAAATGAGATTCGCCATAAGAGAAGGCGGACAGACAGTCGGAGCCGGCGTAGTAACTGAAATCATATCGTAAGACTGCTCCGCCAGAGGCGGACAAGTAACAAACGTTTAGTTGGTATAGTGAGTTTAGTTGGTTAAGTAGGATAGAAAAACAAACCAAACAACATACGTATTAGCTTAATACTAAAGATAAAACAACAAATTTTCTAAAGTTGGGGAGAGTGTCATGGATACAGATCGTAAAAAAGCAATAGACGAAGCATTAAAACAGATAGAGAAGTTTGCAGGAAAAGGTTCAATAATGAGGCTGGGCGACGAAGAAGTTCACGAATTCAAAGACATTATCCCGACGGGCTCACTCGCTCTTGATAAGGCACTTGGAATCGGAGGAATCCCCAAAGGAAGAATTACGGAAATATTCGGAGCTGAAGGAAGCGGAAAAACTACACTTGCGCTACATATTCTGGCGAATGCCCAGAAACAGGGTGGAGTAGGCGCTTTCATTGACGTAGAACACGCATTAGACCCGTTTTATGCCAAGAATCTTGGCGTGGATACGGTTAACCTTTTAATCTCACAACCGGATACCGGTGAACAGGCATTGGAAATAGCCGAAGTCCTTACAAGAAGCGGCGGGATAGACGTAATAATCGTTGACTCGGTGGCAGCTCTTGTTCCACGAGCCGAAATAGAAGGCGAAGTCGGAGATGCGTTTATCGGATTACAGGCAAGACTTATGTCACAGGCTTTAAGAAAACTTACCGGTATAGTCAGCAAATCAAAAGTAAGCATTATATTCATAAACCAGTTAAGATATAAAATAGGCGTTATGTTTGGAAATCCTATGACGACACCCGGCGGACTTGCATTGAAATTCCATTCGTCAATCAGGCTGGAAATGTTGGGTTCTGCTCCTATCAAAAAAGGAGAAGAAAGAGTCGGAAGCAGGATGAAAGTCAAGGTAGTGAAAAACAAATTTGCACCTCCTTTCAAATCGGCAGAGTTCGATATGTTTTTCGGCAAAGGAATATCCAGAGAAAGCGAAATTATTGATATTGCTTCCGAGAACGACATTATTGATAAATCCGGCGCATGGTTCTCTTATAAAGGGGAGAAACTCGGGCAGGGAAAAGAAAACACATTGGAAATGCTGATACAGCGTCCGAAAGTCTTAGCCGAAATAGAGAAAGAAGTAAGGAAATTCCTTAAGCTTGCTCCGGTCGAACTGGCGAAAATAGAAAAAGAAATAAAGAAAGCCGTAAAGACGGAAGTAACCGAACTAGAGAAAGAAATAAAAAAGGTTACGAAGCCGGAATAAGTTGTACTGCTAACAAAAAGTTGAGTAAGGTAAGTTGGTTGAGTAAGATAGGGAAGTAAGTTCAACTAAATGTTACTTTATTTATACCCTGTCTTTTCTTTGTTGGAAAAATCCGTAAAACTCTAATACCTACTAATTTGCCACAAAAACACTAAAACACGAAGTTACACAAAACAAAAAGTCGCAGAGCACGCAGAGAAAAAAATAATCTCTCGCGAAGTCGTAAAGACGAAAAGCCCAGAGTAAAAGAACAATAGATAAAATAGAGTTTAACAGAAGAGGACACAGAGAGAATAACAAAAATATTCACCGCAGAGACGTCCCGCCGAGGCTGGATAAACTCCGCTCGCAGAGAAAAAAATAGTTGAAAGTAAGAAAACAACAAATAGAAAAGAGTTTCAAAAAGAGAGGGCACAGAGGGTAAAAAGGAGAGCGCAGAGAATACAGAGGGGATAGCGGGTAAAACATAATGGGATTAGGGATTCGCATCACCTTCTACTGTCCAATCAATTATTTCTATTTTAGTTTTTACTTTTAAAGTATCGCTTGAGGAAGTATTTACAATCTTAAATAGAAGAGTATCACAATTGTCAATTTTCCAATACCAATCAACCGCATAAGTTGTATCTTTTTTAATATCTTCGTAACCTTCTGTTTCGTGAGCACTAAGAACCACTCGTCCGGCAGAAGGACCATCTTCATGAGTTATGTTAATATGTAAAGTATCTTCTTTGGCATAAGCAACACTGTTTGATGGCATAGCTTTTGCCCGTTTCCACATAACAGAATCATTTTCAGGAATAATCCATGTTGAGTCAACCTGACGATACAATAATCTCTCAGGAGGAATCTTTCTACATGACGGTAAACAAAAAATAAGAAAAGCAAAGACGATGCAAGAGACAAGAGAATAAACAATTTTCATATCTATGAGGAAGATATTGTCTTTATGTTAATTTGTCAATAGAAAAGGAAAGAGGTAGGAGACCTACCCGCTCTAATTTGCCACTAAAACCATGCCTTCGGCAGGCAGGCAGGATTGATAAAACAGATTTAAAGCTACAAAGAAATAGTATCCACGAATTAACACGAATAGATACAGAAGGCAGTTAACAGAGAGAATGCAAACATATTAGCAAAAGGGCAATTAAAGAAATATATAAATTGACACAATGGTATATCAGATTTATTTATAAATAACATTATATTATCTTAGTCGTCAAATAAAACAGGAGGAAAGATGAAAAAGTTTTTTAAGTTTGTATGCGCAGGCATTTTGCTTGCAAGTAAAAATGTATCTGCAAGCATCTTGCTTGCAAGTATTTTTATTTTCAACGCTTCCGCCTTTGGCGCCCAGGAATTTGCAAAAGGAAGACTTATTGTTAAATTTAAAGAAGAGATTA
>JAQTXJ010000018.1 GCA_028688815.1 bacterium
ACACGACGCTCTTCCGATCTATACCAAGGGGGACCTACTCTATAGTGAATTCTTGCCGTTACTTTGCGGTCAATCCAGGAGACTATTAAAGATAATATAAATATGAATGCAAACCCCGGGAATATAAGCCACTCAAATAAAAGTCTCATTTATATAATTAACTAACTAAATATATTTGATAAAATATATAATATTGCTCTATTGTCAAGATTTTTTAATACTAACTTGCTTTAGCGCAAAGCCTCCTGCCTGCCTACCGCAAGTAAAAATCTTAAGAAACCCTACCCTGACCGAAAAGACTTGACATAAAGATAATTTCCTGTGAAATATATCTATTATGAGATTGAACAAGTTTATAGCAAAAGCTGGGATTTCTTCCAGGAGAAAAGCCGATATACTTATAGAAAAAGGTAAAGTTAAAATAAATGGTAAATTAATAACGACATTAGGCATAGATGTTGATGTGGAAAAAGACATCGTAGAAATAGAAGGGAAAACTTTAAAAATAGAATATCCTCTTTTGGTTGCGCTTAATAAACCGCCCGGATACGTTACTACGCTTGAGGATAGGCACGCCGACCTTATTATAACTGATTTGATACAGGATATTAAGTTACGTCTTTTCCCTGTGGGTAGACTGGATAAAGATGCAGAGGGTTTGATTTTACTTACAAATAATGGTGACATTGCATACAGACTTACTCATCCGAAATTTGAAATGGAAAAAGAATATCTTGTATGGACGGATGGAAATCTTGACTGGACCGGGATAAAAACACTTGAAAAAGGAATAGAATGGGAAGGTGAAATTCTGACAGCTAAAAAAGTAGAACTGCTTGAAAACAGGAAGATTAAAATCATTCTGACTGAAGGGAAGAAAAGGGAAATAAAAAATATGATAAGGGCTTTAGGTTGTACCGTAATAAGATTACAAAGAATAAGAATAGGAAAAATGGGTTTAGGTGATTTAGAAATGGGTAAATATAGAATCTATAAAATGAAGGATATGGATTTACAAAAACAATCACAGCCGGGGCAGGTCAACGTCGCAGCGGAATCCGCAGAAGGCGGAAACGTTTCAACTCCTTATGACTATTTTCTAAGCCTGATTATTTGATTCTCAAAGCCTCGTAGACGTTACTTAGAGAAAATAGAACGAATCTCAAGAAATATCTTGCAGAATTAAAATTTTTGCAGTATCTATAGTATTGAGTATGTAGATAGATTAAAATCTTAATTTAGGGGGGACTATGAGAAAATTTATTATGATTGGTATTTTTGCAATTACTTCTTTGTTGTCGGGGGCACAGCAGGATGAAGTTAAACTTCTTCGGTGGGAAGGGCCACCGGGATCGAAACCGGGAACATTTAAAGAATGGAATGTTTCCCATCCGTATAAAACATTTTCTACGGAATTAACAAAAAAACTTTCCGCACAACATAAAGCGGGCAAAGTAGTAATATTAGTTGATTCCACGATTGCATCTTCAATTACAAACGAGGTAAATCAATTAATGAGTAACTTACAACAGGAAGGGTATACAGTAAGCAGCTACAATATAGCAGGCGGAACTCCGGAAAACTTGCGTTCATTTTTAAAGGGTCTTTATGATAATGACAACATTGAAGGGGCTTTATTTATCGGAGATTTACCCGTGGCATGGTTTCAAATAGAAAATGATTATGGAACGTATGGTTACGCGGAATGGCCGATGGACCTTTTTTATATGGATTTAAATGGGGATTGGATTGATACTATGAAATATTATGCTGTCGGCGATAGTTTAGCGCCGGGGAAAGATAGCATTTATGATGCCCATTCGGGAGATGTAAACCCTGAAATATATGTTGGCAGGCTTACTCCAACGGGAATTGGAAACGATACGCTTCTGATAAAAAATTATTTTGCCAAAGATAATGCTTACCGTCATCATTCTATTGAATTACAGCACAGGGCATTGGTTTATGTGGAAGATGATTGGCATTATTGGGCGCCGGAGTGGGCAGGAGACGTGTCATTGCTTTATGACGACACCCTTGTAGTGGCTGATTCTAATATAACTGCAGTAACCGATTATAGGGTAAGGTTGGATACCGTCAGGGCATGGGTTTCTGTTTTTGCACATTCCTGGCCCGGAGGGCACGTATTTTATTATAACAATCATGCTTCGTATGATTATTATTATGCTTCGGAATACACAAGTCAAAACCCGCCTGCGAACTTTTATAATCTCTTTGCCTGTTCATTTGCCAGATATACGGAAAGCGGTTATGGCGGGGGTAGAACTATTTTTAATCAGAGTTATGGAGTCGGCGCAATCGGTTCAACAAAAACAGGCAGTATGCTTGATTTTTACTATTTCTATTTGCCTCTTTCGCAGGGAAAAACTATGGGTGAAGCATTTAAAGATTGGTTCTATTATATAACGTCAGGAGGAGTTAGTTTTGATGACATTTGCTGGCATTATGGGATGACGCTTCTTGGCGACCCGTTTCTTAAACCGAAAGGACATATTATTGCTATAGAAGAGAAAAGTCAGTTACCAGTGGTCAGTGGCCAGTGGTCAGCGAATGCAAGCCCAAATCCGTTTGTTAGTAAGACAGTGGTCAGTGGTGAGTGGTCAGTGGACAGTAAAACAAAAATACAGATTTATGACATAAGCGGGAAATTGGTAGAAGAAACAAAAAATACCACTATAGGGAAAAACTTAAAGAGTGGGATTTATTTTGTGAAAATAAATGATTATAAACCAGTAAAAATAGTAAAGATGAATTGTTTTAAGTAGGAAGGTCGAAAAAATATAACTATTTGATGTTTTTGAGGGAGTCAACGAAATAATCTATTTCTTCTTTTGTTCTTTTTTCCGTTACTGCGATGAGGAGTTCATTCTTATGCCCGGAATAGAACTTTGAAACAGGCACACCTGCAAATATTTTCTTTTTGGCAAGTTTATTTACTATTTTTTCTGCAGAAACCGGAGTGCTGACTACAAATTCATTAAAAAACGGCTTCTCGTAAACCAATTTAAATCCGTTTATTTCACATATTCTTTTTGCAAGATAATGAGCTTTGTTATAACATAATTCACCAACTTCTTTTAATCCCTGCGGTCCCATTACGGTAAGATATACACACGCAGCAATAGCGCATAAACCTTCGTTTGTACATATATTGGATGTTGCCCGTTCACGTTTTATATGCTGTTCTCTTGTTTGCAAGGTCATAACAAAACCTCTTCTTCCTTGACTATCCTGTGTTTTTCCGATTATTCTACCGGGCATACTTCTTACGAAATCCTTTTTGCAGGACAAAATACCGAGTCCCGGTCCACCAAAAGCTTGGGAAATCCCAAACGCCTGTCCTTCGGCGACGGCAATATCCGCTCCCCATTCTCCGGGAGGTGTTAACATGCCCAAAGAAATAGGTAAAGGTACACCTATAAATAATGAATTAACAGAATGGACTACGGAAGATATTTCTTTAACAGGTTCAAGTATGCCTAAGAAATTCGGGCTTTGTATTACCGTGCAGGCTATATCTTTATTTTTTGCATATATATCTTTAATTGCTTCTATGTCTGTTTGACCGTTTTTAAGAGGAATGATTTTTACTTTTTTCTTTCCAAAATAGGTTTCAACGCATTTTCTGTAATTTGGGTTGACGCCTTCGGATATTAAAAATGTAGTCTTGGAATTTGCATTGGATGCAACTTTGCAGGCTTCTGCAATTGCCGAACCGCCGTCATACATAGAAGCGTTTGCAATATCCATATTGAATAATTCGCATATCATTGACTGGTATTCGTAAATAGTTTGTAATGTGCCTTGTGAAGCTTCCGGCTGGTAAGGTGTATAAGCGGTATAAAATTCGGGTCTTGAAATTACATAATCTACTAAAGAAGGTATATAATGGTCATAACTTCCTGCGCCTATGAATGAAATTCCCGTTACATTGTTGCTGGCGAGTTGGTGTAATAACTTTTTTACTTCCATTTCGGATAGAGGCTGTGGAATATTAAGAGGTTCTTTTAATCTAAGGTGTTCAGGAATAGGAGCAAGCAAAGCTTCAAAATTCTTAACGCCGATCTTTGCGAACATTTCGGCTCTATCTTTATCTGTATTAGGAATAAATGGCATAATTTTTAATTTATTATAATGGAATTTATTTAATTCTTTTAATTTGTCAATAACAAAAATAATAAATCATTATAAAAAACTTATTGACAAGGAAGAAAATATGATATAGGAAATAACTCTTTGATAATTTTGGAGGAAAATGAGAGATCCGAGAAAAGTAGTTATTCTGCCGTTAGTTACGGAAAAAGCGTTAAAACTTAAAGAGAAATCTAACGTATATACGTTTCAAGTTGATAAGTCTGCTAACAAAATAGAAATAAAGCATGCCGTTGAAACATTGTTTAAAGTAAAAGTCCTTGACGTAAATACCCAGTGTTGCAAGGGGAAAGAAAAAAGAGTCGGCAGATATGTCGGGTATAAACCGGCCTGGAAAAAAGCAATTTGTAAACTAAAAGAAGGCGATAAAATAGAAATATTTGAAGGTGTAGGATAAAAAAATGGGTATAAATAAAAGAAGACCGCTAACACCAACTCAGAGGTATCAAGAGTATGATGATTATGCGGATGTCACCAGAACCAAGCCTACCAAGTCTTTAATGGTAGCAATCAGGAAAAAAGGTGGTCGTAATTCGAATGGTAGGATTACTTGTAGGCATAGGGGTGGTGGACATCCGGATTTATATCGTATTATTGATTTCAAAAGAGATAAGTTTGGTATTCCTGCCCATGTTGAAAGTATAGAATATGACCCCAACAGGTCAACCAGAATAGCTCTGCTTCGCTATAAAGACGGCGAAAAAAGATATATTCTTGCTCCATTAGGTTTAACCGTAGGAATGCAGGTAATTTCAGGGCCCGGTTCTCCGCTTCGTGTCGGGAATGCGCTTCCTTTATCTGAAATTCCCGAAGGTATGGAGCTTCATAATCTTGAACTTAGACCCGGATGTGGCGGGCAGCTTATTCGCAGTGCGGGAATGACAGGGCAGATTTTAACTAAAGAAGGAGTTTATGCTCATATAAGAATGCCATCAACCGAAGTAAGACTTGTTTCATTAAAATGTTTTGCTACAATAGGACAATTATCTAACGTAGAACATAGTTCAATTTCCATAGGTAAAGCCGGACGAACTCGTTGGCTTGGAATACGGCCACGTGTAAGAGCCGTTCATATGAATCCTGTAGACCATCCAATGGGTGGCGGAGAAGCTAAATCTAAAGGACATATTCCACAATCTCCTACAGGTGTCCCGGCAAAAGGTTATAAAACAAGAAAGAGAAAACTTTCAGACAAATATATTGTGAAGGGTAGAAAGAGGGGGAAATAAAATGGGACGGTCCCTAAAAAAAGGATACTGGGTAGATGCGAAACTAGTAGAGAAATTAAAAAAACTTGATAAATTGGCAGATAAAAAAATAATAAAAACATGGTCTCGTGATTCTACGGTTACTCCGGACTTTGTAGGACATACAATAGCCGTGCACGATGGACATAAACATATACCTGTATATGTAAGCGAAAGTATGGTCGGGCACGTTCTTGGTGAATTTGCGCCTACCCGTATTTTCAGGGGACATAGCGGTAAAAAAGCGCGTGCGGAAGAGTCCGGTGCTCCGGCATCTGCACCACAACCAAAGAAATCTTAAAAAATAAATTATGGAAGGTACAGCACATCAGAAATATGTAAGAGCTTCTCCTAAGAAATTAAGGAGATTTGTCTCCGAGATAAGAGGGAAAAATGTTCTTATGGCAGAAAGTATTTTAAAACTTTCTTCTTCCCCGACGGTTGACCATGTTGCCAAGGCAATCCATTCGGCTGCTTCCAATTTAAGAAATAAAATGGGTGTAGATGCACCTGAATTTGAAAACATCATAATATCCGAAATTAGAATTGATAGCGCTCCTATGTGGAAGAGACTTAAATTCCGCGCAAGAGGCAAAGCAGATTTAATGATGAAAAGAAATGCGCATATTACCATAAAAGTTGTAGAAAGTCCTTATTCCATAAAGATGAGAGAAAAACAAACCGGAGTTAAGGATAAAGTAGCGCCGGTAGTCGCGAAACCTAAAAAAGCATTGCCGGGAAAAGAAAAGGCTGTACCTAAAACTGCTAAATCGGAAGTGATTGTCCCGAAAAAAGAACATACAGTCAAAAAAACTGATGCTCCTTCTGCTGCTGCTCCTCAGAAAAGAAAAGTTTTCCGTACCCCAAAAGGAAAATAAGTAGGTAGTACTCTCTAAAAACATCTCAAAAAATAAAAAGCGAATATTCTTATTATTTGAATTCGTAAAATAATATGCAAGAAAACACAAAACCTTTGGTTTTCGGATATCTGTTGTGGAATAAAATTGTGTTTATTGTTTTTGCAGTATTAAGCGGTTGGTTTCTTTACATATTTTTGACAAAAGGTGCTTTAGAAAAATGCTTTATTAATGGAAATGTAATTTTGGGACTTTTTGTAAATGTAATAGCAACTTGTATTATGTTTATTTTAATTTTGGATTTTTCTATTTCCAGAGTATTTTCTAAAGTAATTATTAGTAAAAATGAATTTGTTTATAAACCTGGTGGTTTTATATGGAAATGGTTTTTCAAAAGAAAATTTTCATCTCAGAGTTATAAAATTTATATTCATTATTGGGTTGATTATTTTTCAAAGCCAGATGCTCATTTATATACTTATTTACGGCTTTATATTGTTGATAAAAAATATAACAGGACTCGCTTTATATTATTTAAAACATATCCTCAATTTAGAAAAATAATCGAGACAGTGGAAGACTTTTATTCTGATTATGAAAGAGTGAGAGATTATACATTCTTGGATTGGTTAGATGATAAGTTTGATAGATAGAAAAAAAATGGATTCCCGCTATAAGCAAATAAATTAAAAAGGAAGATAGATTCTGTCTTTCGCTTCGCTCCAGATATCCAACGCTTTGCTACGGGATAAGAATCTCTAATGGCTAACGCCAAAGAGTTTCTAAGACATCTCTTCGGTAAAAGATTCCGGACAATCCAGCCGAGGCGGGATTTCGCTATCGCTCAACACTCTGTTCCCTAATTGACATAAGGGAGTGTAAGTAATCCGCCAGAGGCGGAAAAAGCTGTCTACCTTTCGCTTCGCTCCAGATAGACATCTCTAATCCAGCATAGCTGGAAAGAGCTGTCTAAAAAATAAGCCTGTAAGCAAAAAAACTTACAGGCTTAATTGTTTTCTATGGAAATGAACGCTACTTAATTTTTATGTTGACTGCCTTTGGGCCCTTATCAGTTTCAACAACTTCAAATTCTACTTCCTGTCCTTCTTCAAGTGCGCGAAATCCTTTTCCATCTATATCCGAGTAGTGAACAAATACGTCTCCACCACTTGCGCGCTCGATAAAACCGAAGCCTTTACGCTCATTAAACCACTTAACTTTTCCTGACTCCATATTACTGTACCTCCTATTATCACTGTTAATAACCTTAATTTGTTATGATGTCAAGTATTTTTTAAGATTATCTCGGATTATAATCAAATTTAATAAAGATTTTTTATATGAAAAGAAAAACATCTTCAGGCGGTGTTTCATAAATATTGATTGACATCACAAGCCGTAACATATAAGATTTGTATCTGTTTTTAGAGTTATAAAAGATTATAAGAATGTTAAAAAAAGTATTATTTTTTGACCACTCAGCTCAGTTTGGGGGCGCCGAAAGAAGCCTGCTGGATATAATTTCAGGACTTAAGAAAACGGATAATACATTTGTAACTTCAAACGAAACAATACTGGCAAGATTTAAAAAAAGGGGAATACGATGTATTCTATTCCCTATGCCCCCAAGAATAGTTAATAAAAAACGAAATACCGGAATTAATTTGGGCGGGATTTATATTATCATAAAACTAATATTAAGATTTATCAATTTGTTAAGGAAAGAAAATCCCGACGTAGTATATACTAATTCCCAAAAAGCACATTTAATTGGCGGCATTTCGGCAAGAATTTTACAAATACCGGTATGCGTACATTTCAGGGATATTTTCAACCGGAATTTATTTTCAAAAATCTGGACGGTTGGTATTTACTTAATAGCGAATAAATTAATTGTCATTTCCAATGCTGTGGCAAAACAATTTCCTGCATCCGGTAAAATAAAAATTATTTATAACGGGATAGATATAAAATTAAATTCAGAAAAGAGAAAAAAACAAAATTCTTGTTTTGTCGTTGGTTATGCAGGGCAAATTGCGCGATGGAAGGGTATAGAATATTTTATTCAATCAGCAGGTATAATTATGCAGAAAAAGAAGATAAATATCAAATTTGTTGTAGTTGGGGGGCCAATTTTTGGAGACGAAGAATATCTAAAGGAACTAAAAGATTTAACCCAAAAACTAAAATTAGAAGACAGTATTCAATTTAAGGGAGTTGTAGAGAACGCCATAAATGAAATTTCGGAATTTGATGTATTAGTTCATCCGTCGGTTTTGCCCGAGCCTTTTGGCCGCGTACTTATAGAGGCCGGGGCGCTCGGGAAACCCGTTATTTCAACAAACATAGGTGCCGTTCCTGAAATCGTCATAGATGGGGAAACCGGCATTCTTGTTCCCGTTAAAAACGCATCTGCAATTGCAGAGGGGATAGCTAAATTGCTTGATAATCCGCAATTTACTTCTTTACTTGGGCAAAATGCGAATAAACGGGTTAAAGAATATTTTAACTTGACGAATACGATAATTTCTGTTCAAAATATAGTAAGTGGATAGAAGTGTAATAAAAAGATACAAGTAATTTTATTTATATGAAAATAGCTATAATTCATGATTATTTGAATCAGTATGGTGGTGCGGAAAGAGTCTTAGAAGTAGTTCATGAAATATGGCCGGATGCTCCCGTATTTACTCTTTTTTATGATTTAAGAAAAATACCATCTCACTTTAAGGATTGGAAAATTACTCCTACTTTTGCTCAACGGTTACCATTTTTGTCAACGAATTACGAGAAGTATTTTGCATTATACCCGACTGCAATAGAACAGATAGACCTCAGAGAGTTTGATGTAGTACTTTCCATATCGTCAGCATGGGCAAAAGGAATTTTGACAACCCCTAATACCGTTCATATTTCTTATCTTTTAAATCCTATGAGGTTTGCCTGGGATGAATATTATTTACAGGTAAAAAGAACAAACGTTGTGCTTAGAATGTGGTTAAGACTATTGATGAATAGGATAAGGATTTGGGATGTGATTTCTGCCAACAGGATAGATTCTCTTATAACCATATCCGAAACGGTCAGGAAACGAGCATTAAAGTATTATAAACAGGATTCCGTTATAATATATCCTCCGTGTGATACTAAGTTTTTTGCTCCTGACCCGACTTTAAAAGTTCAGGACTATTTTCTTGTAGTTGCAAGACTTAAAACGTATAAAAGAATAGACATAGCCGTAGAAGCTTTTAGCAAATTAGGACTTCCCTTGCTTATAATCGGGGATGGAGAGGCAAGAGGGGCGCTAGAAAAAATTGCCCGTCCGAACGTTCAATTTCTGGGAAGATTAGACGATAAAAAGTTACGAAGTTATTACCAAAGAGCTCAAGCCGTTATTTTTCCTACATTAGAAGACTTTGGAATCATTCCTCTCGAGGCTCAATCCTGCGGCACCCCCGTTATTGCATTTAAAGGAGGGGGCGCTTTGGAAACGGTAAAAGCAGGAGAAACGGGAGAGTTCTTTTATCCGCAAACAACGTCTGCTTTGATGGAAGTAATTAAGAATTTTGACCGTTCAAAATACAAACTGGATGTTTTACAAAAACATTCAGGCTCTTTTGATAAAGAAATATTTAAACAAAAATTAAAAAGTTTTGTTGAAAAGAACTTAAGTCATTCATAGCCGTAACCCTACAAGGTGTTACTCAAGAATTGTAGTGTTTTGAAATGCGGAGACCTGCATTTATAACCTTTCTTGCATTTAGTTCTGGAATTATAACTGCTTATTTTAATAATCTCCCGTTATCCTGCATCGCTATTTTTTTGCTTATAATTTGCAGCTTTTATTTTATCTCTAATATTTGTAAATTTCCCCCAGGTTTATTAAACTTAAATTGTATTTTCATTCTCATTACTTCAGGGATGTTGTTATATGAAGTTTCTACGACTTTATTTCCGGCAAATCATATAATAAATTATGTAGATAAAACAACCCATAGCAGGGGGGATTTTTGTGTTATTGCAAAAGTTATAAAAGACCCCGAAGTAAAAATCACTCAAACCGTAATTGAATGTGAGGTAGAGAGCGTAGAAATAGACAGTCATAGCATACAAACTGCAGGGAAAATAATTCTTACATTAAATTATCCCGATGAAAAATTTGAATACGGAGACAGGTTAAAACTTAATAATCCAAAATTATCAACACCCGAATTTCCAAAAAATCCCGAAGATTTTAATTATAAGGAAGTTCTTGCAAGAAATAAAGTTTACGTTACAGCACGTACGTTTGATATTGAATTTATTAATAATAGCGGGTTTCCTATATTAAAGAACGCCTTGAGAATAAAAAAGTTTATCAACAATACAATATCTGCCAACCTTACGCTTAACCAGGCGAGCTTGTTAAAAGGTTTGGTAACCGGTGAACGCGGATTGCTCCCGCCCGAAGTATATGAGCAATTTCAAAATACCGGCACGATACACATACTTGCCATTTCCGGATTTAATGTGGGACTTATTGCACTTATTGTGTTTTTAGGGCTTACCCTGTTCAGAATCCCTTTGGCGATAAAGAGAATCGTTACAGCAGTATTTATTATAACTTACGCATTTGTTGTCGGGCTGGAACCTCCCATAGTCAGGTCAACGATAATGACAATACTGGGAATGATTGCTTTGACTGCCGAAAGAGACATCGATATGTTGAACGTGATAGCTTTTTCGGGATTGATTATATTGTGTTTTACCCCGCAGGCTCTATTTGATGTGAGTTTTCAGTTGTCGTTTATAGCAATAATATCTTTAATTTATTTGTCTTCCGAATTATATACGTTATTTTTTTATAAATTGGAATCGAACGCGGGTAAATATTTGGGCTTATTCTTTAGCACCTCATTGGCTGCGCAAGTAGGGAGTATACCTATAATCACTTATTACTTTTATAGAATTTCAATAATATCAATCATTGCTAATCTTTTCATAATCCCGTTAAGTAGTTTGTGTATTATATTGACTTTCTTGATAAGTTTTTTCTCTTTAATCCATTTTCATTTAATGACCAATATTTTTTCTTCGATTGGTTGGATAACCGCTACCGTTACGCTTAAGTTTGCAGAATTGTTTAGCGCTGTACCTTATGGGAATATGTGGGTACATAAACCGAATATAGTTTTTGTAATCTGGGAGTATTTTGCAATCATAAGTATAATAAGCCTTTTGAACTTTAATAAAAACAGAAAATTGATTATATATAACTGGTACTCATATTTATGGACGTATGAACCGGAGGTAAATTTTGTAGTTTGGAATCATCCTAAAATTTTAAGTAGGGAATTATTTAAATTTAATAAAGGGAAAAACCTTTTCGTATATACCATATTAATAGGAATAATTATTTTTATATGGTCAAAAGTTTACGGTTATAATAACTCGGAATTAAAATTAGTATGCCTGTCAAAAACAAGTTCTACGATTATTAAAACCCCGGACAAGCGAGTAATATTAGTTAACGGCGGGGTATATGCGTCTTATCTTGATTCCGGGAAGGATAAGATTGCACCTTATCTCCGGGCGAACGGAATATCAAAAATTGATTGTCTTGTAATGACAAATCCGGATAAAGAAAAAATCGATGAACTAAAATATATTTTTAATAATTTCAAGATAAAGAACATTATTGCTTCTGAAGAATGTTTACTGGATACAAAAATATTTGAATATATTCGGATTAAAAACATTCGATACAGTTTTATGGAAAAAGAAAATGATTGGTTTAAATATAGTTATGGAGACGTAGATTTTTTATTTTCTACGGGAGATAAAATGTGTATGCTTATAAAAGGTAAAAATGACAGTATTGCAGTAGTATCAAGAAAAGTGGATAGTATTGGAGAAAATAATGTTCAAAAAACATTTGTAACGGATAGTGATGGTGCGATATTTATAAAAACGGACAGCAAAAAAATTAAATATGAAACAATAAAAAGTTTATCCACAGAAGAGTCTCTAAAATGTAGGTTGTTAAGATATTTAGGAATAGCGTAAATCAAAACATTTATTCGCGGTCAAAATAATCTACTGCAACTCCGGCAGGTTGTCCTATCCATTGTTTTAGCGAACGGGTAAATAAAGTATCTCCCGAGGGATTAAATTTTATTACTGTGCAGTTGTCTGCATCTACTGCCCAGCAACTTCCGTCTGTCGAATAAACTTTTATACCTGATGGATTGCCTAAATTATATTCGTCTATGACCTGTGTTCCACCTCCAAAATTAATAATTACTATACGGTGATTATAAGCGTCAGAAACCCAGACTTTTCTTCGTGTGTTATCAATGGATAGCGAAGCAGGGCCATTGAATCCTGCAAATTTCTCTATCGTATCGCAATTAGCAGAAACTCTTATTACATTATTGTATCCTGAATTGGCTACCCAGCAATCTCCGGTAGTTGAATCAATGTCTAAATAAGATCCGCAAAAGTCGTAAGTCGAAGAAGCTTTAATTAAAGTGTCTGTATCACACAAAAATACTCTTCCAGATTGAACTCCTTCGGGAAATCTGTACGAAAACTCCACCGTCCAGAGCCTATTGCGAGATTCGTCAAAAGCAATGGCAAGCATCCAATGTTGTACTGCACTATCAGGGAAGTTTTCCGGGATAGGAACATCTATTGTTTTTAGTATATCTCCTGCCGGAGAAAGCTTTACTATTTTTCCCCACCATGCAAATGCAAACCAACAATTACCGTCTTTGTCTACGCAGGGAGTGGATGGATTTGCCGCTTTAGGAATACTATATGCTCTATTGAATAAAACATCTTTTAAGTGGTTGTCAAATCTATATACTTGTTGGTTACTTGAAGAAGCTACCCATAGATCTCCGCCGGGAGAATTTCCGGGACGCTGATCAACTGCGAGAGTTAGAGGGTCTAAAGCAGAACATTGTTGGTGCCCAATTGAATCAAGAAAAGTTCCTTTAGCGCTGATGTGGATAATCAGCCCCACCTCTTTTTGAAAACATACAAATATTGCACCTTCCCTTATTTTAACCGGAACTTGAATGGAATCAGACCAGTCAGACCGTCTGCCGCCTTTATCTTTAGCTTTGACTTTAATATAAAAATACCCATAACAATGGAAAGGAATATTATAAATATGCGTATCTACAACTGTTTGTCCGCTTGCAATAGGTTGTGTCCAGTGAGTGGGGCTACCGTCTCCGTAATCAAACATATATAAAATGGAATCATTGTCGGGGTCGGCAGTTGTTGCAGTTGCTATAACAGGTTCGTCTACATAACAAAGCGATGTGCTTATGTTTGGCGTTCCCGGGGTATTAGGTGCATTCCCAGGAGTATTTTCCGTTGTAAAAAACCATAGGTCTCCTACGGATATTTTATTGAAATTATCTCTTGCCGATACTTTCCAATAATAAGTAGTGGCAATGTCAAGATTATAGGGTAATTCATAAGAAACTGTTGTAGATGTGAAACAGCTGGAATCTTTAATTATGGTATCCGGCGAAGTAAATGAACTACTTGTATCAAAATATACTGTATAAAAAACAGTGTCTTTATCCGGGTCTCCGCTGTCCCATGTTAACGCAAGACCATTTATTGAAACGTCAATCGCTGAGCTGTCGGGAAATGGATTATGGGGCTTGATTGGGGTCCTATTGCCCGTCAGGGAAATTAAAAACCATCCGATATCCGACCAGTTGCTCCATCTATGATAAGTTTTTGTCTGAACTTTAACACGCCAATAATATTTTGCCGTGTCTGAAAATATAAGAGGGCAGTTGTAGAAACTTCCGGTTTCAGTTGCGATAGTATCAATTAAAAAAGAACTAAAATTAATGGATTTGCTTATCTGCAAACAATATAATTCTTGTTTGTTGATGTATTTCCATAAAAATGACAATTTCTTTCCCGGGTGTAAGGTATCTCCTATTGGTCTTTGTATTATGGGGCCTTTTGCTGATGGAGGAGTAAAAGGGTTGTTCAACTTGCATCCTAATAATATTATTATAAAAAATAAAAATATTATTAGTCCGTTTTTGAATATTTTATCTTTCATTATCTTAGAAACTCTAACCAATATTAATAAAATAAATTCTATTAGTTAAAATCAGGGAAGAGTTTATTCAATGCTAAACTTTCTGATTTTTATTTTTGCTTCTTTGAGGATATTTTGAGAGAGCTTATCGTTGTAAGGATTGGCATAAATAACTTCTTTAATGCCAGCGTTTATAATCTGTTTGCTGCATATAAAACAAGGGAAATTAGTAATGTAAATGGAAGCTTTATTTATTACAACTCCCATTTTAGCGGCTTGAATTATTGCATTTTGTTCCCCGTGAAGACCCTTGCAAAGTTCATGTCTTTCACCTGTAGGGATTTTTAACTTTTCTCTTATGCATTCTGTTTTATCGCAATGTTGTATCCCGGAAGGCGCGCCGTTGTAGCCCGTAGATAAAATTCTTTTATCTTTGACGACTACTGCACCTACTTTTCTTCTAAGGCAGGTTGACCTTTCTGCAATGAGAAATGCGATGCGCATAAAATACTCATCCCAGCTTGGTCTTTCCATTATTCGCGTTCAAAATAATCTACTGCAACTCCGGCAGGTTGTCCCCATAGAGATACCGTGCGGGTAAATAAAGTATCTCCTGAAGAATTAAATTTCAGTACCTTACTGCTGTCCGGATCCGTTGCCCAGCAACTCCCATCCGGCGAATAGACTTTTATACCCGATGGGCTACCTAAAGCATATTGGTCTATGACCTGTGTTCCGCCTCCAAAATTAATAATTACTATACGGTGATTATAAGTATCGGAAATCCATATTTTTCTTCTTACATTGTCAACAGACAATGAAGCAGGTTGATTAAATCCTGCAAACTTGTCTATTGTATTGCCATCAGCAGAGACTCTTATTACATTGTTAAATCCTGCATTAGCTACCCAACAATCTCCTGTGCTTGAATCAATGTCTAAATAAGAACCACAAAAATCGTAAGTCGCAGATGCTTTAATTAAAGTTCCACTCGTATCATATAGGAATAATCTTCCCGGTTGAGCTCCTCCCGACACTTCCATTGCAAATTCTACTGCCCATATTCTACCGCGAGCTTCATCATAAGCAATTGAAGGTATCACATCATAAAAGTGTGTTCCTAAAGGAACAAGTATAGTTTTTAAGGTGTCTCCGATGGGAGAAAGTTTGACTATTTTTCCCCACCACGCGAATGCAATCCAACAATTACCGTCTTTATCTACACAGGGAGTGGAGGGATTAGATTCTTTAGGAACGCTATAAACTCTGTTAAATAAAATATTATTTAAATGATTATTAAATCTAAATACTTGCTGGTTATTTGTAGAAGCTGCCCAAACGTCTCCCCCAGGAGAATTTCCGGGGCGTTGGTCAATAGTAATAGTTGCAGGGTCTAAAGAAGAGCATTGTTGATGACCAATTGAATCAAGGAAAGTTCCTTTAGCGCTAATATGGACAATGGGGCCTGCATTATTCGGGAAACATACGAACATTGCGCCTTCTCTTATTTTAACCTGAATTTGAACGGAATCAGACCACCCGGATTGTCTCCCTCCCATATCTTTCGCCTTAACTTTAACATAAAAATATCCATAACAATGGAAAGGAACGTTATAAATATGTGTATCTACAACTGTTTGTCCGCTTGCGATAGGTGCCGTCCAGTGAGTCGCGCTTCCATCTCCGTAATCAAACATATAAAGGATAGGATCTCCCTCAGGGTCAGTAGTCGTTGCATTTGCTATAACGGGTTCATCTACATAATAAGGAGATGCGCTTACGATATTTGGAGTGCCTGGTGTAACGGGTGGATTTCCTATGGTACCGGTATCTTCCGTTGTGAAAAACCATAAATCCCCTACTGATGTTGCATCATAATTATCTCTTGCGGATATTTTCCAATAATAAGTGGTGGCAATGTCAAGATTAAAAGGCAATTGGTAAGAAACGGTTGCAGTAGGAAAACAACTCGAGTCTTTAATTATGGTATCCGGCGAAGTAAATGAACTGTTTGTATCAAAATATACTGTATAAAAAACAGTGTCTCCGTTCGGATCTCCACTATTCCATGTTAAGACAAGACTATCGGTTGAAATATTAGTTGCGGCACTGTCGGGGAATGGATTATTAGGTTTAATCGGCGGACTATTCCCTTCTGTGGAGATTACAAAACTGTCAATGCTCGACCAATCGCTCCATTTATGATAAGTTTTTGTTTTAACTTTAGCGCGCCAATAATATTTTACTTTGTCCAAAAATAAAAAGGAGCAGTTGCAATAATTTCCCGATTCGGTTGATGCAGTGTCAATAAAAGGCAAATTAAAATTACTGGTTTTGCTTACTTGGAAACAATAAGATTCTTGTCTTTTAACATATTTCCATCGGAATTGTATTTTATTGCCCGGGCGGATTTTTTCTCCGTCTATTGGTTTATCTAATGTTGGTCCTTTTGCTAACGGAGGCGTGAAAGGATTGTTTAACTTGCAACCTGAAAATATTATTATAAATATAAAAGACAAAAACAAGAGTAACTTAATACCTTTAATTTTCATTGTTTTACCAATCATATCCAACGCCTATTAAAAACACACCAATATTAACAGGTAAAGGAGGGGTTTCATTATCTATTTTTACAGTGATTCTTGCAAGAGATATATTTGTTGAAAAATATACGTTTTTAAGCATGGAAGAAAAAAGTCCCTGGGTGTTTTTTTCCGAATCGTTTTCTATAGAGTTTATATTTTTAAGAAAAGGTTTGAATATTAACGAGGCGCCTATTTCTTCAAAGCTTCCTTCTTTTAGAGAAGCAATGCTTAATAATAATTTTACTCCTATTTTAGGAGTTGGTATAAAGGTTGTTTTTAACCCACCATAAATACCTGTTCTTGTCTCGTCTATTTGATCTGAATAAGCAAATGAACTCAATTGCCCGTAAGCTAATCCGGCTGCATCTATTCTTATCATACCAATACAGGGAGCAATTTGGAATTTATTAATGTCAAAACGATAATATAGTGTCGGAATAGCACAATTTAATCCGATACGTACGTCTATGGAATCTCCTTCATTATTGCTTTCTTTTACATTGCAGTTTGCGGAAATATAAAGATTATCTATTGAGAGTCCAATTTTCTTATATTCATATTCTATTGTAGGATTCAAAACTACTGCGGTGATAGGGACACCTACTAAATCCTGAACATTTGTTATGTAGGATGTGTTGAATCCTATATTCAGCCTATTAAGCAACAACAGTAAAATCAAATTACTCATAAATTATTTATTATAAACCGGGAAACTCTTGCACAATTCTTTAACTTCTGTCCCTACTTTTTTGATTGTGTTTTCATCTCCGGGATTGGTTAATATCTTATCTATCCAGTTACATATTTTTTTAATTTCCGGTTCTTTCATCCCTCTTGTAGTAGCGGCAGGAGTACCTATTCTTATCCCGGATGTAATAAGCGGTTTTTCCGGGTCATAAGGTATGGTATTACGATTGACGATTATGCTTGCTTTAGTAAGTACGTCTTCCGCATCCCTGCCCGTTATTTTTTTACTTCTCAAATCCACAAGTAAAAGATGCGTATCGGTTCCATCGGCTACAAGCCTATACCCTAATTTTTTAAATTCATTTTCAAAAGTTTTCGCATTGAGTAAAACCTGATTAATGTAACCTTTGAATTCAGGTTCCAGTGCTTCTTTAAAACAAACGGCTTTGGCGGCAATTGTATGCATATGCGGTCCGCCGTGTATCCCCGGGAATACCCATTTGTCAATATTTTCTGCCCATTTGGATTTGCACATTATCATCGCAGAACGGGGGCCCCTTAATGATTTGTGAGTTGTAGTGGTAACGACGTCTGCATAAGGGATAGGTGACTGATGTAAACCTGCGGCAACAATACCTGCAATGTGAGCCATATCGGTTACGAGATATGCGCCTACTTTATCTGCGATTTCACGGAATTTATCAAATTGTATTTTTCTTGAATAGGCGGAAGCACCACAAATTATGATTTTAGGCTTTTCGGCTTCCGCGAGTTTTAATATATTGGAATAATTTAAAGTTTCTGTATCTCTTTCTACTTGATAATTAACACTTTTGAACCACTTCCCGGAAAAACTAACCGAATATCCATGTGACAGATGTCCACCGTGAGGTAATGCAAGCCCCATTATCGTATCGCCAAAATTGGCAAGAGAAAAGAAAGTTGCCATATTGGCAGGAACGCCCGATAATGGCTGGACGTTTACATGGTCTGAACCAAATAATTTTTTTGCTCTATCTACTGCAATTTCTTCCACTTTGTCGACAAATTCGCAACCACCATAATATCTTCTGTGCGGGTAGCCTTCTGCATATTTGTTTTGAAGCAATGACCCTTGCGCAGCCAAAACCGCCTTAGACGGATAATTTTCGGAAGCAATTAAATTTAGAGTATTCTCTTCGCGACCGGCTTCTCCCTGAATCGCATCTGTAATCTCAGGATCAAAATTCTTTAATTCCATAATATCCTCCCATTATGCCTTTAAACTAAAATAGGGTGCGAAATTGTCAAGAAATAAAAAAGAAGTTTTTTCTATTGACAAAAGCATCAAATGTTAACATAACATATTTATAGATGGAAAAGTTAAAATTAGTTGTTAATTCTCTATGTAATTCAGTATTTTGGTTATTTTGGTAAAAATAAAGTTGATAGATAATTGACAGGAGGGGGGAAATGAAAAAAGTTATAGTAATTGCAAGTTTAGTAATAAGCATAAGTTCAGCAGTATTTGCTCAGATAGTAGTAGATTCTTCAGACATTGTTCAGGCAATAGGGACGACCACGATAATAAATGGTATTGATTCTGTTACAATTAATTTGGGAACAACCGGTGGACCACAGGTGTGGGATTTTACGACACAACCAATGGGCAATAATAACACTCAAAATAGTATAGTAAATGCTAACGCCACGCCATTCAACGATTCATTCCCTACGTCTAATATAACATATCAAAAAATTAAATATGCAGACTCTTCTGCAGATACTTCTTATCAATATGAAAGACTGACAAAGGATTCTATGCTAACTCTTGGCGGGGGTGTTTTCCTAGATAGTGCTTCGTATTTCGTTGTTCTTCATCCTGTTAGTTATAAACCACTGCCGATGACGTATAATAATAGCTGGGTAGACCACTATACATATAAGTATACGGATTATAACTTAAGATATGATTATTATGGGCACAGTACGATAGATGCTTACGGGAAAATAAAAATTCCTTACGGCGAATTTAACTGCCTGCGAATAAGTACGCTAGATACTGTATTTTTATGTTTAGAGTCTCTCTTTTATTATGATACCTTAGTAACAAATACTTATTCTTTTGTTACAGAGAATTACGGGAGTGTTGCAGAAGTGGTTTTACGTGTTGATTCTACGGATAGTGTTTATAGTTTATCACGTTTAACTTCTTTTACCGGAATAGAAGAAAGTAATTTAAAACTTCCGAGTGTACCATTATCTATTTCCCCAAATCCTTTTCCCCTGTCAACGGTTATAAAATATCAGATACCGGCAGACAGCAGGGTTTCATTAAATATTTATGACATTTCAGGCAAAATAGTCAAAACTCTTGTTAACGAAGAAAAACAACGCGGAAGTTACAGTATAAATTTTAATTCAAAAGACTATCCTGCAGGTATATATTTTGCGAAGTTCAAGGCAGGAGACTATAAAGAGACGAAGAAGTTGATATTAATGAAGTAGATCCCAGCGGAGCCGGATAAGCAGAACTAATCAAGCCAAAGCTGGAAAAGTCCAGCTAAACGAAGAAATTAATTTTGATGAAATAAAGCAGGGAATTAGAGAAAGTTTTTTATCAAGAATCCCACTTTTGGGATGGTTGGCGCTTAGTGTTTTTGCAGCAAATTATTTCCTGTTTCTGATTTACAAAAACTTGACAGTTGTGCTTTTTTTGACATAATCCTCTTTACTAATGAATTTAATATTTGTTGCTCTTTTATTTGTTGTAAACCCATATCCCCAAAGGATAATATCGTTAGGCCCTGTTATTACGGAAGAAATTTATCTTCTTGAGGCAAACGACAAACTCGTTGGGAATACCATATATTGCCAAATTCCGCAGGATGCACAAAAAAAAGAAAAAATAGGAACATTAATGGAAATAAACATAGAAAAAATCGTATCCCTTAAACCGGATATAGTTTTAGCTATCCCATTGAATAATCCTAAACAATTAGAAAAACTTAAAAATATGGGAATAAAAGTGATTAACTTTTCTTCTCCGGAAAATTTTCAACAAATATGCGAAGATTTTTTGAAATTAGGAGATATCGTAGGCAAAGAATTTGAATCAATGGAGATTATCAATCAGACATCAGAAAAAATAGATTCTATTTGTAAGCAAGTTGAAAACTTGCCAAAGCCTAAAGTTTTCATTGAAGTAGGAGCGAATCCATTATTTACGGCTCCCAAGCATTCTTTTATACATAATCTTATAGAACTTGGAGGGGGCATTAACATCGGTGAGGATACAAAAAATGGTCTATACAGCAGGGAGAAAGTTTTAAAACAAAATCCCGATATAATAATTATTATAACTATGGGAGTTGTCGGAGAACAGGAAAAAGAAATATGGCAAAAATACAAAACTATAAATGCAGTGAAAAATAATAAAATATATGTTCTTGATTCTTACAGATATTGCAGTCCTACGCCTGTGGTTTTTGTTGAGGCGCTGGAAGAATTGGTTGGTATTTTTCATCCTGAAATTTGCTTGAAGAAGACGGAAATTCTTAATGAAAATATTATTTGTAAATTAGCAGCAGACTTGGCAAATCAAGAATGCGAGAAAATTTATGGAACCCATCCGTTTTTGCCCGAGCATTATAAAGCGGAGTTTTCAGGAGAAAGATGGGAATGGGGGCATATTGACGCTGCGGGAATTAAAGGTTATTCTGCGGAAGTATCTTTTAAAAAAGACGGAACGGATAAAAAAGTTCAGGTTTTCTTTAGCACGGATAGACTTAATAGTACACAAAGAAAGGGGATAAAGTAAAAAGTAGTTAGGTAGATGTGGGAGAGATTTTCTATTCCCGATAGATAATCATCCCGCCAAACAGAAGGCGGGATGTTACAATCAGACAATATGAAGAGCAAGGTATTTCGCTGGAGCATACTTGTAATAGTTTTAATAATAATCCTTTTAGTAGTTAGTCTGTTATCCCTCTGTATTGGTTCAACCGGTATGTCATTTGACAAGATTGTGCCGTTGGTTTTAGGAGATAAAAGTTCCATAGAACACAGTATTGTTTTTGATATACGATTGCCGCGAGTTATTTTAGGGTTTGCTGTTGGCAGCGCATTATCCGTTGCAGGTGTTATTTTGCAGGGACTGTTCCGCAATCCGCTTGTTGAACCTTATACGCTTGGAATTTCAGGAGGAGCTGCACTTGGCATATGTCTGAATATTGTTCTGGGAATGTATAAAATAATGGGAGTTTTGTCTTTGCCGTTTGTGGGATTTGCAGGAGCTCTTATTGTTATTTTATTTGTATATTTTCTCAGCATAAAAAAAGGAATAATGAAAATTCAGGAACTTCTTTTAACCGGGGTAATGATAAGTTTTATTACGTCTTCCCTGATTATGCTTATTATGGCTGTTTCGCGGGTGGAAAATCTCCAGGAAATTATTTTCTGGATAATGGGGTCTCTGGAAGAACCAAACTGGGTCCTTATAAAAGCGGTATTGGTAATATCCGTTATGGGAATTGTAATTGCATCTTTCTTTGCGATAGCCCTTAATGCTCTTGCTTTAGGAGAAGAATCTGCATCACATCTTGGCGTAAATGTGGAAAAAACAAAAAAGATACTTTTTGTTTTAGCGTCGTTGCTTACGGGCTTTAGCGTGTCGGTAACCGGAATAATCGGATTCGTCGGGTTGGTTATTCCGCATTTTGTCCGTATGTTTGTGGGGGGGGACCACCGAATATTAATTATTGCGTCTGCAATTGTCGGGGGAACATTTCTTATATTGTGTGATACTCTTGCAAGAACTATTATCTCTCCGTTAGAATTACCTGTAGGAGTTATTACGGGTATTATTGGCGGTATAATATTTATCTATTTTATTAGTAAAAAACGTATGTTGTTAGGAAATAAAAACTAATCGCAAGCAAGATGCTTACTTTACAATGAAATCGCAAGCAAGATGCTTACTTTACAATGAAATCGCAAGCAAGATGCTTACTTTACAGTGAAATCGCAAGCAGGATGCTTGCTTTACAGTGAAATCGCAAGCAAGATGCTTACTTTACAGTGAAATCGCAAGCAGGATGCTTGCTTTACAGTGAAATCGCAAGCAAGATGCTTACTTTACAATGAAATCGCAAGCAAGATGCTTACTTTACAATGAAATCGCAAGCAAGATGCTTGCTTTACAATGAAATCGCAAGCAAGATGCTTACTTTACAATGAAATCGCAAGCAAGATGCTTACTTTACAATGAAATCGCAAGCAAGATGCTTGCTTTACAATGAAATAAAATGCTGGAAATAAAAAATCTTATTTCAGGATATGATTCCATTCCCGTAATAAAAGATATTAATTTAAAAATAATCGAAGGAGACATTTGCGGGATAATCGGTCCCAATGGTTCGGGAAAAACAACGTTAATTAAAGTCATAACTAAAATCCTTCCCCTCTGGAAAGGAGAAATACTTTTTGAAAATAAAAATATACATCATATAAAAATTAATGAATTGGCAAAGAAAATAGCCGTGGTTTCGCACGGGCAGGAATATGCGTTTAATATGACGGTAGAGGATTTTGTGTTGTTAGGTAGGATACCTTATCGCCAAAAATTTCAATTCTGGGAAACAAAAAAAGACGAACAAATAATTACGGAATCAATGGAGTTAACGGAGACAGTTGTTTTTAGAAATAAGTTTATGAATGAATTAAGCGAGGGAGAAAAACAGCTTATATGTATTGCGCAAGCTTTAACACAGGAACCTAAATTACTTATATTGGATGAACCGACTGCTCATCTTGATATAAATCATCAGGTGAAAATTTTGAATTTAATAAGAAAGTTAAATCAAAAAAATGGACTCACTGTAATAATGGTTTTGCACGACCTAAATCTGGCAAGCGAGTACTGTAATAAGTTAATCCTTTTAAATAAGGGATGTCTTTATAAAACAGGTTTGCCTGAAGAGGTGTTAACCGGTGAGATTATTGAAGATGTCTATAATACAAAAGTATTGGTTAAAGAAAATCCTATTTCTTCAAAGCCTTATGTTTTTGTAGTTCCAACGCCCTAAGTGCGAATTTTCTCTATTATTTTAGAATCGTAAATTTTCCTCTATACTCTGAATCTTTACATTTGATAGAGTAAAAGTAAATGCCACTTTTTACTCTTTTGCCGGTATTATCTATTCCGTTCCAAGATGTAGTGACTGAACTTTTTCGGTTGGGAGAAATTGCCAAATTCTTAATTAGTCTTCCGCTTAAATCATATATTCGCAGGCTAATGTCCAGTTCTCCATTATTCAACGACAACTTAAAATTAACACTTGTAGTAGCAGGATTAGGGTATATTTCTAGTCTTTGATCCGCCTGAGGCGGATTGACTTTTGAGTTTTGAGTTTCTTCGGTTCCTGCGCTGCAATTCCAATCCCACTTACATGGAATTCCGTTTACTATTGACCATAACCTGTAATATCCCGATACCGTTGGTAATCCTACGACGTTTGTATGTGCACTGTCCCAGGATACACTATGCGGCATAAGCATTATTTCCCCTCCGCCGTTCCCCTGCCAGTTTCCTCCTCCTGCGCGCACGAGCGATATAATAGGATGGTCATTAGAGGCTACATGACAGTAATTGCCACCGTCTGCTTCGGATACGCCACGTAATAGTGTCCCTGACATATTCATAGTAGGGGATATTTGTGTAACCGATTTGTAATTTGTTATTGTTGACTGCCATATGCTCTGATAACCAAGTCCTATATCATATTGCTCAACAGAACTTAGCACCGAGCCTCCCGTAGAGCCTCCTATTGTATAAACATAAGGTTTCAGATAAGGTACAAGAATTGACGAGTGATATGCTCTTCCCGTTCCAAGATTAGCAGAAACTTTCCAACCGTGTTTCCCGGTTGCCCTGTCCAACTCTGCTGCCGGATCCCATAATTCGGATGATGCGAAATAACTTGTTCCATCCGTTCCGCCGGTAACAAGTACAATACCTGAATAAAGAAGAATCGTATTATGTCCGTATCTTGCCGTGTTCAAATTTGTTTCTGCTGTCCAGGTATTTGTTGTCGGGTCATATATTTCACAACTATTTAGTGCGGAGCCACCTGCACCTTTGCCTCCGACTACCAATACTTTTCCCGACTGTAATAACGTTGCCGTATGCAAACTTCGTGCAGTTGTCATTGATGCAGCCGGAACTGTTGTCCAATCTGTTCCATTCCAGATTTCACAAGTAGCTGTCGGCGTACCTCCGGTTGTTTCCCCACCGATTACCATTATATTTCCATTAAGCAACAACACTACGCTGTGTCTTGCTCTTGCTGTTGTCATTGTTCCTGCTGATGACCATGTACTACCATTAAATACTTCACAGGTATTTAAGTAACTTGCTCCTTCTCCGCCTGTTACCAAAACTCTTCCGTCTGCAAGTAAAGTTGCGCTGTGGTCAAATCTTGCATCTGTCATTGCGCCCGTTGAATTCCATATTTGTGTTGTCTGGTCAAATATTTCGCAGGAGTTTAGAGCAACCGTATTTTTGCCTCCTGCGGCAAGGACTTCTCCCGTTGTTGATGCAAGCAAAACGGCAGTGTGATGAGTCCTGGCAGTATTGAGAGAGCCTGTAAATGCTATTATTTCCGTTTTATAATTATACAATTCACAAGAATTTAGCGCAGTCCCGCCTGCATTTTCGCCGCCGGATATAAGCACATTTGTTGAGCAGTTATTCGTATGTTTTATGGGTAAAATTGTAGTTGTGGCATATTGACGTGCCGTATTAAGCGCTTCTGCCTTTGTTTGCCAGACTCCATTGGACGGGTCATATATTTCGCATTGTGGCGGGAAGCTTGATGCTTGAGTGCCCATTGCCAAGACTTTTCCGGTATATAGTAGAGACAGCGAAAAATGGTCTCTTGTTTTATTCATAGGGTCAACCGTAGTCCATTGTTCTGTTGCCGGATCAAATAGTCGGCAGGTACTCAAATCCGAACCTCCTGCTACTAATACTTTTCCGTTTGGCAGTAATGCCAGCGCTTCTATAGTAGCATCTGGTTCTTCCATAGTATCGCTTGCGCTCCACTTCTCCGTTGCCAGGTCGTACAGGTCGCTTGGAGCTTTTTTCCCGGTCATCAATACTTTATTCCATGGAGGCGGCAGCAGAACGCCTACGTGTGTAGTTTTTCTTATGGTTAATGAATCCGTGATATTCCATACTCCCAATATCGGGTTATAGAGTTCGCATGTTCTGATGCCTATAGGGCCACCGCCTGCCATAAGAACTTTTCCGTTTGGCAGAAGGACTTCTACTCCCGTGCCGTGGCTTACGTTAGTTGAACCAGTTGCGCTTAAAGTATTTGAGAGATAGTTATAAAGCTGGCAATTCTGTCCATCATATATTATAAGCACCCGTCCATCTTTCAATAATGTATAGCAGTTCCATTTGCCCCAGCTTGGGAGGCTTACTCCTGCGCTACGCCAGTTATTGCTATCCGGCTGAAAAAACCAGAAATTACTACCATCCAAATATAATACCTTCCCGTTATAAAGTAGAATACCCAAATCATGGCTAGAGCCGCTGGGGAGATTTGTTTTTGTCCATTTCCCGATTTTGGGGTCAAAAATCTGGTAAGAGCTAAACTCGTTTAGCCCGCCCATTATCATTAACCTTCCGTCAGGAAATCCTACACACTCGAACCCTGAGTTTCCAACAATCAGGTCGTTTGTATAGCTCCATCTGCTTCCGAAGACTGCAGTAACGGATAACGTGAAAGTGATTAATGCTAATATATATTTATTCATAAGCATTTTCCCCCCTTTTATATAATTAAATATTCATTCTACATATTTACGCATATGAACGATAGATGTCAATTTTTTTTAAAAGAATCTATAAAAATCATATTTCAGCTTCTAGGGTTTCTCTTTTTTATTTGACTTTTCCCATTCCCATTTTTATAATATAATATCAAAGTATAGGAGGAAATTATGTATCTGATATTATCTTTTTTTCTAACGTTTACGGGTTTAGAAAAACCTTGTAATGTAAATACGGAAAAATCCGTAATGGTTTCTGACACTATAGGAATAGACTTAAATTCTTGTTGGTCTGCGTTTTCGGGTATCGGTTGGAACATTAATGCGGGAACTTTTCAATGGGGAAACTGGGATAGTATCAAAGCGCTGTTGGATGAATCGAATATGCAGTTTGCCCGGATAATAGGGCATATGGAATTCTGGTATCCTGATTCTAATTCTTTTACTCCGACAAACGATGTAATGAATTCCATATATAAATTTCTTGATTATTGCGAACAAAATAACGTAACAGTTATGTTCCACAACTGGTGGACCGGCGGGAAATACGACAACTATACTCCCTGGCCGAATCACTATTTCTGGCTTGCAAGGTGTTGTTACCTTGACCCGACAAACTCGTTAAGCAAATGGAATTATAATAACGGGTGGACAAGTTCGGGCCCCGAAACCGACCAGCCTTATGATGCGGATAAGTTTGCATATTCAATATACAGGATAGTGGATTATATGTGGAATACAAAACATTACAGGTGTATAAAATATCTTGGACTCTGGAATGAACCAAATGGATTATGGGCATATGCCCCGAGAGATATGGATAATAGCGGTTCTCCCGACTACAGTTACCCGACGGGATTTTATGTTTTATACAACAAGATGAACTGGTATCTTGATTATATGGGAATAAAAGATAGTCTGTTGCTGGTGGGAAATGATGTTTCATATCCTCTTACGGATGCGATGACGGATATCGGAACAACACTTTCCGCATGGGAAGCCGGACACAGATGCGATGATTATATAGGGGCAATTAGTTTTCACTCTTATGGAACGGTGTATGGTGCAGGCGGGCCTTGCAATAAAGTAAGGAACCAGATATATAATAATAACTATGACAGTAAAATTGAACCCATAATAATGGGGGAAATCGGGGATGATGCCGGGGACCACACTACTACGCAAGGCAAGATAAACAACTCATTTGACTGCGCAAAAAAAATAATAGCAGAAGCAAAACAGGGAGCATATGCTATTGCAAAGTGGTGGTATAATGGCGGGGATGCGGACGGTTTTTCCGGGACTCTCGGGCAAGGAGAAAGGCCGATGGTTCAAAACTTTTATCCTTCCGAAATTATGAGCGCATCCATTCCGAGGATGAAAAATGACCGGTATGTAATGGGGACTTATGTGTCGTCATCGGGAGGATATTTGGATGCGGTTGATATAAGATTCTGGTGTTCAAACCTGGGAAGAAATGCCGACGCTATATGGGTGGTAAATGATAATTCAGGAGCGAGAATAGTAAGTTTTAATGTTTCAAATGTTCCCGTATCGGAGAATAAAACGTTCTATAAAAAGTATATAAATATGCAAGATACGTTGTGTCCTATAATTTCAGGGAGGACTATATATGTTAGTACGGCGAATCATTCGTTTGTGGATACGTTGCCTGCAAAAAGCATAGTAGTATACAGCGAATATGATAAGTTAATCGGAATAAAGGAAGATAAGGATACCAAAAAGATCGGGCAGATAAATATTTTAAGTAATCCAAATCCGTTTATGGAAACAACGGAAATAGAGTATATGCTTCCCGGTAACGGCAATGTAGATATTTCAATTTATAATGTTAGCGGGGAAAAGATAAAAACTCTTGTAAGCGAAAATAAGGCGGCCGGTAATTACGGCGTAAGGTGGGACGGCAAATCTGAATCCGGGAAACAAGTTCCTTCGGGCGTTTATTTTTGCAGGTTAAAAACGGAAGGCAATACGACAACTAAAAAACTCCATCTTGTGAAGTAAGAAATTATTTCAGGATAATAAGTTTCTCAGTTTTTTGGTAATTGCCGATTACAAGTTTTGCAAAGTATATGCCTTTTTCATGTATTTGAGGAGTAAAGGAATAAGTTCCCTGTTTCATAGTGCCTGAAAAAAGGTTCTGTTTTAGTCTGCCGCATAAGTCGTAGATAGTTATTCGTATATTTGTATAATCGTTATTCGGTACGGATAAACAAATCTTATCTTTTATAACTTTAAACTCTAAGTTGCTGGAGGGTTGCAACTCTTTACTTTTTTCTTCTACTCCTACATAGCCTGAGGAGTCGGTTTTAATAAGCCAGACATCATACCCGCCTGCACCGAAAGAGTTTGTATGACCTGCAATTATAAATCCATTGTCCGAAGTTTCTTGAACTGAATAGGCATAATCAGAATAGGCTCCACCAAAAGTTCTTGTCCAAAGGGTATCGCCCAAAGAGTTTGTTTTAATAAGGTAGATGTTTGGATAATAACCTGCACCAAAAGAGTGTGTGATTCCTGTGATGATAAACCCGCTATCTTGAGTTTTTTTAACAGAATAACCATAATCAGTGGTGGTCCCGCCGTAAGTTCTCGTCCAGAGAGTGTCGCCTGAAGAAGTTGTTCTGATAAGATAAGCATTACATCCGCCAGTCCCAAAAGAGTATGTATTGCCTACGATGATAAATCCACTATCTTGAGTTTCTTGAACAGAATAGCCACAATCACCGTTAGTCCCGCCATAAGTTTTTGTCCATAATGTATCTCCTAAAGAATTTGTTTTAATGAAATAGACATCTACAGCGCTTGATTTGAAAGAATATCCTGCAATAATAAATCCATTATCAGAAGTTTCTTGAACTGAATACCCCCCATCATCGTTAGTTTCTCCGAATGTTTTTGTCCATAAAGTATCCCCAAAAGAAGTTGTTCTAATGAGATAGACATTTGAATAACCCGTGCCAAAAGAGCGTGTAGTGCCTGTAATGATAAAACCTGAATCGGAAGTCTCTTGAACGGAATTGCCCATATCAGAAGAAGTTCCGCCAAAAGTTTTAGTCCATAGACAATTGCCATCGCTATTTGTTTTTATTAAATAGACATCGGAATTCCCTGCACCATAAGAGTATGTATAGCCGGTTATTATGTATCCGCCATCAAAAGTCTGCTGAACGGATTCCCCAACATCGGTGGTATCTCCACCAAAAGTTTTAGTCCATAGGGCGTTGCTGGACGAATCGGTTTTTATTAAATAAACGTCGGAATTTCCGGCGCCATAAGATTTTGTAGACCCTGTTACTATGTATCCGTTATCAGCAGTTTGTTGAACCGAATAGCCATAATCATCTTTATTCCCGCCGAAAGTTTTTGTCCATCGGATAGTCTGTCCGTATAGGCTACTCCAGAATAATACGCTTATTAATAAGTATTTGTTCATTTAGTTTCTACATTGTTTTAGGCTTAAGAAACCATAAATTATAAGCTAAAGCTTATAAACCCTCCATTAAAATGGGGTAGAAGAGACGATTTATTTTTTTACGGATACTCCAAGCGAATCTGTTTTTATAAGCCATACATCAGTATAGTACGGATAATACTGGTTTGTTACACTTCCCGCTATTATATACCCATTATCAGAAGTTTCCCGGACTGAATACCCATAATCATTGTGTTCATAAACTGTGCTAAAAATTTTATCCCATTGTTTATTCCCGGACCCATCTGTCTTTATAAGCCATGCATCATAGTCGTCTGCGAAGTAAGCATTTCTATAACCTGCAATTACATAACCTCCATCAGTTGTTTGTACCACCGATTGTCCCTCATCATCCTTAGTCCCGCCAAAAGTTTTTGTCCACAGTGTGTCGCCTGTGTTATTCGTTTTTATCAAGTAAACATCTTCTCTTCCTCCACCGTAAGAAGTTGTCCATCCCGTAATAATATACCCTCCATCCGTAGTCTGAGCTACCGAATACCCTGCATCATTGTTACTACCGCCATAGGTTTTTGTCCATAAAGTGTCGCCCAGACTATCCGTTTTTATCAAATAAACCTGTTCATAATTTCCGCCATAATAAGTTATCCAACCTGCAATGGCGTATCCCCCGTCATTTGTTTGAAGTACTGAACGCCCTGCGTCATTGGCTATTCCACCGAAGGTTTTTGTCCATAAAGCATTACCCAAATTGTCTGTCTTTATTAAATAGACATCCATCCCACCTGCGCCATAAGATTTTGTGAAACCCGTAATAATATATCCACCATCTGTGGTTTGCTCTACTGAATATCCGGCGTCGTCTTTATTGCCGCCGAGAGTTTTTGTCCATAATGTATCACACAAACTATCCGTCTTTATTAAATAGACATCCATCCCACCTGCGCCATAAGATTTTGTGAAACCCGTAATAATATATCCACCATCTGTGGTTTGCTCTACTGAATATCCGGCGTCGTCTTTATTGCCGCCAAAAGTCTTTATCTCTAAACAATTGCCATCGCTGTTTGTTTTTATTAAATAAACGTCGGAACCGCCTGCTCCGTAAGATTTTGTAAATCCTGTAATTATATATCCGTTGTCCGTTGTTTGCGCTACAGAATATCCGGCATCGTCATCAGTCCCGCCAAAAGTCTTTATCCATTTGTTTTGAGCATACAAATTAACCGAAAACAAAATAATAAATAGTAAAAAGAATGGGGTCAAAAACACTGGATTCCCGCTTACGCGGGAATGACAAATGGGAAGCGATAGATATTTATTCATTTTTAGTTTAGTGTTTCACAAGTATAAATTTATTAATTGATTTGTAATTGCCGGCAGAAAGGGAATAAAAGTATATGCCTGCGGGGACTTTTCGGTTTGCATCATCTTTGCCATTCCAGTGTATTGTATGTTTCCCGACTGGCCGGGTTCCATTAACCAGCGTTTTTATACGTGTGCCTGAAATATCATAAATTGTTAATTTCACTTCTTGCTCTGATAATGTGTTTGAAGCGGGAATATTATATTCGATAGACAAATTTGAATATACAGGGTTAGGGTAAGACTTGCAGGAAAAGACGATAGGAGTATTGGTTTCTTCAATGCCTGTTTCTTTCCCGAACTTTGCGACATAAGCCGAAGAACCAAGCGAGCCGGCGACTATAAAGCTGCCGTCATTTGCCTGTAATACGCAATATCCGCAACTGGCTGAACTTTTAATATAAGCTTTTGCCCATAAACTATCTCCATTAGGTTTTATTTTCATAAGACAAAGATTGTTTTGGCTATTATTAAACATTTCTCCTGTAATAATAAACCCGCTGTCATTTGTTTGTGTTACGGAATAGCCACAATCAGTACTAGTTCCTCCATAATAACTTGTATAACTCTTTGTCCATAAAATGTTACCATTAAAATCTATTTTTACAATGTAAATATCATTATTATAATTATATGTTTCTCCTACGATTATAAAATTGCTGTCTTTTGTCGGACAAATTGAATAACCGCGAGCATAGTTACCTCCAGAACCTTCTATTGCCTTTGTCCAGATTGTATCGCCTTTATAGTCTACCTTTATAAGATAAATATTCCAATGCCCAATATTTGTTTCCCCCGCGATTATAAAACCGCTGTCTTGAGTTTGTTGAACTGAAAATCCTATATCATTACCAGTTCCACCAAAAGTTTTTGTCCATAAAGAATCACCATTACAGTCTGTCTTAATGAGGTAGACATCAAAACTGCCTGTCCCGAAAGAGCCTGTATATCCCGTAATGATAAAACCGTCGTCTTTTGTCTGGAGGACTGAATAACCACAATCATAACCGGCCCCACCAAAAGTTTTGGTCCACAATGTATCCCCAATGGTATTTGTTCGCGTAAGATAAACATCATATTCGCTGCCCGTATGCGTTTCCCCCGTAACAATAAATCCTCCGTCTTTTGTCTGACAAATTGAACGAGCAGTCCCGTTGCCATAGTTGTTTGTCCAGAGAGTATCCCCGTTAGGTTTTATCTTTATAAGACCAATGTTGTTTTTTATTTTTCCTGCAATTACAAAATTACTATCTCCGCATGAGGTTGACTGGCATATTGAGTAAATACAATCGCTTCCTCCCCCTACGCCAAACTTTCGTGTCCATAAAGTATCGGGCGGGCCGGCGAAAACATTCGTTCCGAATAATATAAAAATAATAAAAAGTTTTTTCATTTACTTATTTATGCAAAATATTACAGGTGTTAAATTACAATTAGTTTTTTAACTTGTTTGCTGTTTGTTTGCACTACACAGAAATATATTCCGGGAGTTACGAATTTATTGTTTCCATTTCGTCCGTTCCACTCCGTTGAATATGCGCCCGGGGAAAGTTCTTTATTCACAAGCGTTTGAACTTGTTGTCCGATTGTATTATAAATATATATACAAGTAAACGTTTTTCCGGAAATGTCAGGAATAGTATATTTTACGGTAACTTTAGAGCCCGGTTTTATTATGGAAGGGGTTACCGTAGGTTCCGTTATTTCATTCTTTGCAATTTCAACGGCTACCGGCATATTAATTAATGCGAGCGAATGCCCGTACCCTCCTGCGATTGCAACAATATAGTTAAGAGTTTGAACATTAACAGGAGTAGAACTGTTAGTTGTAGAGCCATCACCAAGTTGTCCCATATCATTATGTCCCCATGCGCATACGGTGCCGTCTGATTTTATGGCGAGTGAATGATAATATCCCCCGGCGATTCCTTTAGCGTATGTAATATTCTGAACCTGGACGGGAGTGTCGGATTGAGTGGTAGCCCCATCGCCTAATTGCCCATAGTAATTATTTCCCCAAGCCCAAACGGTGGAATCGGATTTTATTGCAAGAGAATGGTAATATCCTGCGGCAATTGCGATCCCCCCCTTAAAATTTTGAACTTTAACCGGGATATTTGACTGCGCAATAGTATCTCCAAGTTGCCCGCAGTTATTATTTCCCCAAGCCCAAACACTACTGTCCGAAGTTATTGCAAGCGAGTGTTCGCCTCCGGCAGCAATTTTTATAACACTTGTAAGATTTTTAACCTGAACCGGCACGTTTCGTTGTATATTAGAGCTATCCCCGAGTTGTCCGTATTCATTATCGCCCCATGTCCAAACTGTGGAATCCGATTTTAATGCAAGCGAATGACGTGCTCCGGCAGCAATTGCAGTAATACCTGTAAGATTGCGGACTTTAATCTGCATATTGCGTTGAACAACAGAGCTATCCCCAAGTTCACCTTTACGGTTATCTCCCCACGCCCAGACTGTTTTGTCTGATTTCAGCGCAAGCGAGTGTTTTCCTCCAGCGGCAATTGCGGTAATTTTGGTAAGAGATATTTCAATTGGAATACGACGGTCGGTCGTAGAATTATCGCCAAGTTCCCCCCTGACATTATCGCCCCACGCCCAGACCGTAGAGTCTGATTTAAGTGCCAGTGAATGCCAAAAACCCGCAGATACCGCAATCATAGCATTAAGATTTTGAGCCTGAACCGGTGCGTTTTGTTGGGTGCAAAGATTGTTCCCGAGTTGTCCGTCCCCGCCGTATCCAAAACCCCATACGCTCTGAATATCGTTTACTAAAAAACTTGCTACTATTATAAATGCGTTCATAATTTTTTCCTCCCAGTTTATACCTAACTATATGGGAAATAAATATGTTTTTGTCAAGCAAAAAACAAAATTGTGGCATAAATAGAAAAAGAGATAAAGTATAGAAATTGGAGATGTTTTTAAAAAAAGAAACCCCTTACTCGTTTCGGAGTAAGGGGTTTTTATAAAAATAAATTTGCTTATTTCAGAAGAATTATTTTGTTCATTAGCTTATCCGTAGGAGTCTTTAATTCATAGAAATAAATCCCGGCGGGAACTTTTGTCCCGTTGGTATTATTACCGTTCCATAACATATTATGATTACCTACAGACTGCGAATTGTCAACCAGTGTGCGGACAAGATTTCCGGTTATATCATAGATTTTCAAACTTACATTTCCTGAGTTAGCAAGAGAATACTTGATATCTATGTTGTTGCGAAATGGATTGGGGTAAAGATTAACAATTTTTTGTTTTGGCGAAGTTCTTTCTTCTATTGCTGTATGGAATTGGGTCATTCTATTAAGATTCCCTGTGGTAAAGTTAGGATTTGTTTCTCCATCTGCGCTCGTTACTGTTGCTACAATACCATAATTTTTTGCCCAGAATTTATATGCGATTGTCGCCATAGTATCCATCATACCCATAGCTGAAAAAATAAGAGTGTCGTATTCGAGAAGCCTTAAACAGTCAAAATTTCCATAAGGAATTTTAACCTGGCCGTATCCATCTATCTGGCAATGAGTTTTCATATTAACAGCTATCGTTACGGGGAAGCCACCCATAATTACCTTAAATTGCCCATTAGAATTTGCGGCCCATTGATTTCCGTATGTAATCGGTAGTTTCGTGTATATGGGCGGGGCAAGACGAATTAATTGCAAACCACTTCCCATAGTATCAATGGTTTCCCCCATTAAATTGAAAGAATCCGAAACTAATTTGGAATATGTGCAGTTGGAGTCTCCAGCCGGGTAGTTTTTTGTAATCAAAACATAGTTAGCGGCAGGCAGAGAATCCTTAAATGGAGCGTTGTTTTTATCTATTATAGTATTTAAGCCACTATCGTTCCCTACTGCTTGAGAAGTAAAATCCCATATCTTTGATGCACCTGCTGTCCCAACATTAACAGTAACGGAACTATTGTAATCCATCCACCATTTTGTTCCCGTGTCAGAAGGAATATCCGAAGAAGTTATTTGTATCTGGGCAAATGCTAATATTGGCGCTACTAAACCTAAAACAAAAGCTACTTTTTTCATACTGCCTCCTTGTTATATGTTACAACCAAAAGTAATATAAAGATAAGGTACATTATGCAGGACTTATTGTCAAGGTTTTTTAGGTAAGCAAAGACTTGTAAAACAAAACACTTAAAAGTTATTAATTTTTTACTTGATAATATTTTTAATCTATTATAATATTTAGAATATATGGAACAGGCGATAGAAGTTAATAACTTAGTAAAAAGTTATGGAAAGATAGAAGCGGTTAAGGGGATTTCTTTTAATGTTCAGACAGGCGAGATATTCGGATTGATTGGTCCTAACGGCGCAGGGAAAACAACTTCCCTGAGAATCATTTCCACCCTTTTGCAGGTAACTTCCGGAAGTGTAAAAGTTTTTGGTTGCGACGTTTCTAAAAAAGCTCCCGAAATCAGAAAAATGATAAGCTATTTACCTGAGGAAGCAGGCGCGTATAAAAACCTGTCAGGCAAAGCGTATCTGGAATTCATAGCCGGGTTTTATTCCGATAATACGATGATAAAAAAGGGAATGGAAATAGCGCAATTAGGTGAACGTATAAAAGATAAAGTGAGTACGTACAGCAAAGGGATGACTCGAAAACTGCTCGTCGCAAGAGCTTTGATGATGAGTCCGAAGTTGGCTATTCTGGATGAGCCAACGTCCGGGCTGGATGTTGTAAATTCAAAAGGCATAAGAGAAATAATAAAAGATTTTGTTAAATCGGGAACGACTATTTTGTTATCTTCCCATAATATGTTGGAAATAGAATTTTTATGCGACAGGATTGCATTAATAAATAACGGGATGATAGTGGAAACCGGAACTCCGCAAGAATTAAAAGCAAAACATAACGTAAACAATATTGAAGAAGTATTTTTAAAAGCCATAGTATGAAACATTTTTATAATATAGTAAAAAAAGAAGTTGCGGAATTAGTTACTAAACAACTAATTATCTCACTGGTTTTTATGGTATTGTTTTTTGTCTCTATGGGGAAGATAACGAAAAGCGTAGAAGAAGGGTCAAAAGAAATAAGAATAAGTATCCTGAATTTAGACGTCAATCCATACTTGCAAAACATTTTAAGCATAGCCAATAAACAGGGCATTCAAATAGATTTTGTAGAATCAAAAGACGTTAAGTCCGCCATAAAGGAAGCCAGAGAACAAAAATCAAACATACTTCTTGTATTGCCGGATGGGTTTTCTACTAAAGTAGGAAAAATGGAAAAAGTAGAAATAGAAATATATTCGATAATGAATGGGTTGAGTATGCAGGAAGCAATTTCAAGCAAAGTCATTGAATCAATAATTGAAACTTTGAACAACAGCATAACGACAAGTTTTATCCAGAAAGAAATGCCCGACAAAAAGCCCGAAGACATATTAAATCCGATACATACAAAAAACTTTGTAATACTAAAAGAAAAGACTATCCCCGGGGATGCGGGTGTGCTTTCGGCTTTGGTAATGTCTCAATCTATGATGATTCCGCTGGTAATAATGATGGTCATTATGTATACGGGAATGCTTGTAATGACTTCTATGGGAACGGAAAAAGAAAACAAGACGCTTGAAACTCTTTTGACTTTGCCCGTTAAAAGAGAATATATTATTGCCGGTAAAATGGTCGGTTCTGCGGTTGTGGGGTTTTTAATGACGGTTATATATATGGTGGGATTTAAATATTATATGTCTCCTTTTACTTCTTCTCCCGAAATGTCAACCAGCTTAAAAGATTTGGGATTGTTCATTACTCCTTTCGGTTATGTGTTGCTGGGAATTTCTTTATTTCTGGCAATTATCGCGGCGTTATCGATGTGTATAATTTTGGGAGTATTTGCCCAAGATACTAAAAGCGCTATGACAATGACGTATCCTATTATGCTTGTAGTTTTTATTCCGTTCTTTTTATCAATGTTTAAAGATATAGAGACATTGCCTTTGAGTCTAAGAATTCTTGTTTATGCGATACCGTTTACGCATCCGATGATAGCCTCGAAGTCTCTTATTTTTCACGATTATCGTATGGTATTATTCGGCATAGCGTACATGATTGTTTTTGTAGTGATAGCGATGTGGATTGCAGTGAGGTTGTTTAATACGGATAAGGTATTGACCGCAAAATTCTCGGTGAAGTGGAAGAAGTAGGACTCACCGCCCCGCCAGGGCGGGGTAAACTCCGACGCTGAGGGCGCAGAGAACAGAAAGAATTTGCACACAGATGAACACAGATTAGAAAAGATTATCACAGAACAGAAAAGAGAATTGAGAGTAAAAATAGGACACAAAGAAAGAACAGATTTTTTAACCGCAGATGAACACACCTACCAAGAAAAAACGGCAGGCAGGGATTAACGCAGAGAGAAGAGAAAACAGATAACAGAAAGAATTTTTAGCCACCCCGCCAGGGCGGGGTAAACTCCAAACACGGATACAAAGAGCAAGAAAAATATTGCAACAACATCGTTGTTGCACTCCATAGAACAGAAAAGCCTTGTCCTACGAATAGATGCGGAACTGCAACTACCGTTTTGCACGAATTATCACCGCCAAAGCGGGATCCCGCCAAAACGTGAAATTCGTGCCTACAGAACTTATTGTAACGGAGAGATTCTTCATTCCGCTACGCTCCATTCAGAATGACAGATGGGGGCGCAAGAGATTAGAACTACTTATTCTGGAATAAGCGGTAGCATTGCCTTGCACTGCGTTCCAGATAAGCAGCTGAGCTGGATAAGTTAGACTCCCTCAGGATAGAAATCCCTAATCCGCCAGAGGCGAAAAGGGCTTGCTATAATGCTCCTACGGTCGCAAAGTTAAAGCATCTCTCCAGCAAAAAACTCTGGATAAGAAGCTCTAAACAGAAAAAATTAAGAGCTTCTAATAATCCAGCCCAGCTGGAAAGAGCTGACTACTACTTATTCTGGAATAAGTAGTAGTATTAGAGAAGAAAAGAAATACGGTTAAGAATTTTGGATTTAGATTTTCATCTATTAGCATTGTTGTTTCACCTTGTTCCCTGATAGATTTGTTATAAAATACTTTTAGTTCGTAGCCTCCATCCGAGAGAATTGAATTCAGAATTGTAGGAGGGGTATCGGGTTGAGCGGAATAGAAATAATCATAACCTTTGATGTCTTTATTCGAGGGGACACAATAAATAGCTATGATATGAGCAATGTCGTCGGGTTTGCCATCCCTCCAAACACCTGTATCCCATTTCAGGCGAAGCTTGTTTGAATTATAAGTCGGGTTTTCTATTTTCATTTTAGGTTCACATAACCTCTCCTTATAAACGAATTGCATTTGTGACATATCGAACCAATTAGTTTCGCTGATTAATTGCTTTTTATTAGGTATGGACTGGTAAAGCGCACTCATGCTCTGACCGGCAAAATAAGTGTGTCTCGGTACGGTCTTATTGTAAGAGTCCCAATATTTATGGAATTCCGGACTTAAGAGACGGTATATTCTTATAAGTAAAGCTAAGATGTTGTGACTATTTTTAAAACCGATAGACTGTTTTTCAGGTGGTCTTACAAAGTCTTGTTTTAAGCAAACTATTTGCTGTCCATTTCTGTAATAGAAAAGTAATTTTCCGACCGGACCACTTATTCTTCCAAAAGCTGAACCGGAACATTTTCCCATTTTATCCTCCTATATCAAATTAAATATCAAAAATTAACAAATAATTATCCGCGAATGGACACGAATAAACGCGAATACAAAAAAGAATAGGATATTTTGCCATCCCGCCCCTCCTACGGCGGGCAGGCATAGCGGGGTAAACTCCGGCGCAGAGAACAGAATACAAAGGAATAGGACAGGATTATTATGTTTCATTGTAGTGTTGGGTAAATGCGGAGGGAGGGGGAGTAGCCTTTATCTTTTTTATAATATAGAAATACCATAGGATTATTTAATTGGAAGGGAATGTTAAGTGGAATATCCGGACAGTATTCAGGATAGAGAGTAGATATTTTGAGAGTTTCGGAGTCCATTACAATAACCCCGAGTTGGTAGGCGGGGGGGAAGTTTTTCAATTGTAACTCTATGTAAGAGTCTGTGATTTCCATAACAAGAATTTGTGGAATGGGTAAGTCTCCCATAGTGAAAATA
>JAQTXJ010000089.1 GCA_028688815.1 bacterium
ATTGATTTTTTTCTCGCCTTCAATTTTTAAGTTACCGTTAGGCATTACTTCAGTGACGGTTGCCGTTATGTAAGCGATTAATTTGTCTTCCTTGATGTTTCTTCCCCTGCCGTTATGGTCGTTCTTTGTTGATATCCCTGCGGATACCGTATTCCCTAACGGAACCGATGCAGGCACTAAATTGTTCTGGGATAGGCCAAAAGAAACGTCGTCGCTTTTGTTCGTTACGGTTTCTGCCCTGTTTGCCCCGTAAGAAGATTCGCTAATCATAACCGTGACGAGGTCGCCGACTTTTCCTGCTCTTGGTTCGGTAAATAATGAAGAAAAACTAAAAAGCAATATGTATATACTAATCATAATTCCCCCCTGACGATTTTTTTGTCTATTACCTGTGATTTGATTATTTTTCCGTTTATGTCTATAAATATCGAATCGTTCAGCCATCCATCCGACTTGGATATCCCGTAAGAACGAATGGCGACATCATTTTTATAAAATACGATTTCAACTTTATCTCCCTTTTCAATAAGAGGAAGAGTTTCTATCATATCTTTTGTTATGAACTCTTCTTTCGCTACAAACCTGTTTGTTCGCATTCCTATAATACTTTCAATATCTTCTATCCCTGCTTCTTCGCTGAATTTAATTTGTAAATCTTCTTTAGTTAATATGTGATGTTTATCTATTCTTTTGGCCGCAGACGCAACCGGTATCCAGAGCCTTACTTTCAGGTTAATCGGGACTTTCTTGAAAAAATCTTGATTCTCAATTTTTATCCAGGAGAAATTTGTCCCTTTATAAGTTACGTCTTTTGGTAATTCAAGTTCCAGTTTGTAATTACTATCGGCTATGGATACTTCTGACGGCGTATTAAGCGCCGATACTTTCCATTTCCCGTTTTGCTGGGGAGGAGGAAGCCGTTTATACATATCCGCTACCGCAAAATTCGCCAGACTCTCTCCCGATATAATAACCGAAATAATAAAATTTAATATCATTTCTTTCCGTTTTCTGTCCTATTCTTTTTTCCCATCTTTTTTCCGATTAACTATTATACGATTTTCTATTAACGAATCTTATTCGCAATCGCGTACATCTGGTCGCCGGTTGAAATGACTTTTGAATTCAATTCATAAGCGCGTTGCACAAGAATCATTTGAACCATCTGGTCCATTACGTTTACGTTTGCCATTTCCAGATACCCCTGGTCAATACTGCCAAACCCATCCAATCCTGCAACCCCGTCAATCGCGTCCCCGGAATTTATCGTCGGTTTATAAAGATTTTCCCCGATGGATTCAAGTCCTGTCGGGTTCATAAATTTACTCAAAGTTATTTCGCCCATATCTTGTTGTGTTGAATCATCGGTAGTAGTTACGGATACTTTCCCGTCCTGCGATATGATGATGTTTACGGTATTATCCGGTAACGTTATTTCAGGGTCTAATTTATATCCGTGTGCGTCAACGATATCGCCTTCCCCGGTGAGTTTGAAGTTCCCGTTTCTCGTGTACGCTTCGCTCCCGTCCGGCATTGTTAACTTAAAGAACCCGTCGCCCTTTATCATAAGGTCTAAAGGAGCTTGCGTTTGCTGCACTTCTCCCTGGGTGAAACTTTTCGAAGTAGAAGAAAGTTTCGTCCCGTGTCCTATTTGTATGGGGGCAGGTGGTTCTTCTATTGTGTCTTGTTTTTTGTATGTTTCATAAAATAAATCTTCAAATGAAGCTCGTTGTGACTTAAATGCGGTTGTATTAACGTTTGCAAGATTATTTGCGATTATTGACAAACATTTTTCCTGCGCTTCCATTCCCGTCGCCGCTGCATATAATGCTCTTAACATATTATTCCTCCTATATTAGTATTTGATTTTTTCATTTTGATATTTAATTTTTAATATTTGATATTCCTTCTATCGTTTGGGCTTTGTAATTTGGATTTTGTTTGGTATTTGTATCTTGTAACTTGGATTTCAGTTGACTTTTTCATTTTAATTAAGCTCTTCTTTTATACCTGGTTGCGAATTAGCCATCGTTATCCAGTTCAACTGGTTTATATTTGATTTTTGTCTTTTAATTTTTAAGTTTTGCATTCTGAGTTTTGACTCTATCTCCCGTATATCCTGTTCCCTGTCTAAATCTAATGCTAATTTTGTAGTTATAATTTTCCCCTGCTTTGATTCTTTCCTTTTTATATTTAAACGTTGCATTTTATTTTCTTGTTGTTCTTCTGATCACTGACCACTGTCTTTTAATATTATCTTCTCCCTACCTGGTTTATAAGCAAATCCAGCGTCGCATCTTGTGTTGCCACGACTGACTGGCAGTTTTCGTATGCCCTGAGTAATTCGGTAAGGTGAATAAGTTCTTTCATCGGGTTGAGGTTGGATTTCTCTATATACCCTTGTAAAATAGAAAATTCCGAATCATCTTTCTCTTCGCCTATACCGGTGAACAAATTATTCCCGTCTTTTTCGAGTTTATCAAAACTTCTTATTACGAATTTATCTATAAGTTCGTTATCTACGGTTATTTCGCCACGTTTTGACACCGAGAGTTCGTTCCCTTTAATTGATATTTCCCCGCCTTCGCCGAGTACCGGGTACCCATGGTTTGTAACAAGTTTCCCTTCATCAGTTAGCGAAAAACTTCCTGCTCTTGTATATTTTGGTCCTTCAGGCGTGGTAACTTTAAATAACCCTTTTCCTTCTATGGCAAAATCAAGTTTCCCGGAAGTCGTTTCCAACTCTCCCTGTTCAAAATTAGTATATCCCTGTAGTGTAGGAAAACTCGGGGTCTTTTTTAATGTCTGCGCCCCCGCTAAAACTTTATCTACGTATTTCTGTGTTTCTTTATAAGGTGGTATTCCATTATATTTTTTTACAGTTCCCGGTCCCGCGTTATATGCTGCAAGCGCCAACTTTACGTCTCCAAACTGGTCAAGCAGCGACCTGAAATATTTTGCTCCGCCGAGAACGTTTTCTTCCGGGTCAAAAGAGTCGCTAACGCCCATCATAGAAGCTGTGGAATCCATCAACTGCATAAGCCCTTTTGCTCCTTTCGGAGAAACGGCATTTGGATTCCCGCTGGATTCTGCCTGGATTATTGAGTCCAGTAAAGACGGGTCTAAGTTATAGGTTTGTGCGGCTTTATTGACTGCGGGAGAGAACGCTGTAAGTTCTTTATTAAGGAATGACTGGAAAGTAAATTCTTCCTTTTTGAAGCCCGGGGTATTGATATTCGCTATATTATTAGCGATTACATCAAGTTCCTGTGCGCGGGCAGACAAAGTGCTCGACCCAATGTATAAACCTTCGACCATATAAAAGGTTTAATATAGCAAAATCTGTGTCAATTTTAGGGTAAAAAATTAAATGCCTTTATTGAGGGGGGAATAGGGGATAGGGTGAAAAAAGTATCCGTTCTCTCCCTCCCCCAGATAGGAATTTTCTGCCTAACAAAATGATAACTTTTACCTATTTAGTTTATGGAGTGTTTATCTGTTATTTTATTTGGAGTGCAACAACGATGTTGTTGCAATATTTGTTTTTCCTGTCCCTTCTCACTGCCTACTACCTACTGTCTACCGTTTCTTCCGTCCTATCCGTCCTATCCGTTCTCTCTGACTTATTCGTCCTATATGGCGTATATGTCTTATTCTTTCTGTTACTCTCCGAACTATTTTATTGTTATATTCGGTTAAACATATCATATTGTACTTTATAATTTTCAACTAATTTACTATAATATTTTTTTAATAATTCTAAACGTTTATCAAAGTTGACAGTTTCTATCTCGCACTCTATTGGATTTTGTGGTGTTTTTAATTGCATATCCTCATCGAATTGTTTTTTTATAGTTTCCTTAATTTCTTTAAATATTTTTCTAGCTTCATTTTCATCGAGAGACTTTAGGACTTTATGTTTTTTTCGTTGAACTTCAAATTTTGGAAGTTCAGATTTAATAAAATTTATTGATTTATGGATAATTGATTTTGCTTTTTCCTCTGGAAATAATGAAAAAAGATATTTTGAATAAAAACCAGCGCCAAAAATGTTTTTATATAAAATTTCTATTCTAATAATGATAAAATTTTTTTTATAACATTCTTCTAATATTTTATACTTATCATCAAAAAACATAAAATTAATATCTTTAGATGAATTTTCATTAAAAATTATACTTATCTTCTCAGGTTTTATATGTGGTTGTGGGATTTCAGTCCCATCTTTTAGTATCAGTGTAGGAAAAATATGAACATTAAAAGGAATATCTACGCTATTGTTTCTTAAAAATATTTTAGAATGAATTCTATTCATAATGATAATACTTGTAAATTTATCCTCAGGGCTTACATATGGTTGTATTTTTTCTATTGAAAAAGTTTCTATTGAAGGTATAAGTAATGGAGTTTGATTTTGTAATCTTAAATTTTTTTCCATTATATTAAGTTGATTTTGCATATTAAATAATTGTAACATTGTCGTAATAACATACGCTAAAGTGAGTACAGCGATTATTAAAGGGGAATAGTCAGAATAGTATTTTACTATTTTTGTAAATTCTGTCTGCTGATTAAAATATGCAACAAGTGGGATTATTAATACTAATAAAAATGCAATAATTAAAAAGGTGTTGTTTTTTTTCATTTATTCATCCCATAATTTCATCTTATCTAATGACATACGTAAGATGGTCTGCTATCGGATGGCATTACCGAGTTTCCTTTTTATCTCTCCCCAAGAATAACTATGATAGTTAGCCATTTTATACCTTCCCGTCATCAAATATTAAATATAGGCTACAAAAAACAGATAAATATCGTAGTTTATTATTTATTTCAATTAAAATAAAAACTATTAAAAAGTATACTAACTTTTGAAGTATTTTTTTAATTCTTCTAAGGTCTTTTTATATCCTTCCTTTACAGGAGAAGAAAATGTCTCTGTGCGAGTTAAAATAGAATTTTCTATATGTTTATCTATATCTGTATTTATTCCCGTTACAACGAATGTATTGTTTTTGTAAGTAAACGAAACGAACCCCATTGCAAAACAAGCTACTATAAATCCATACGAATAATCCTCAAACTTTAGATCCGATAGTTTAAATGAAATATTATTATCCTTAGCCATTTTGCATGCATAGAGAATTAATAAACCATTATATGAAGATAGTTTCAAAAATACTTCTACATTGTTTATCATAGATTTAGTAGAAGCAGCAGATGAAATAGTATTTGTTGCTTTAGGTATTTGTTCTTTTTGGGATAGTTTCCCCAGTAATTCTTGATGGCTTTTTTCAACACTTTTTTCAAGCCCTGTTACGGAAGAAGATACATGTGTGACCTTTTCTCCGATATCAATGACTGTTTGTTGTAATTCTTTGGTAATATTAGAAATTTTACTAGATGTTTCCTCTAAATTAGCTGTACTTTTTAGGGCACTAAAGTTGGAAAAGATAGCAAAGAAAATAGCTATTAATGAAAGAAATAAAGAAGTTAAAGTTAAACCAAAAGAAATTAATTGTGCTAAATTAGGAATTGTAGCCCATTGAACAGTGATTAGAATGATAATAGTAGATATTAATATTATTGCAGGGTAAATTATATTATATACATAATGAATTTTGGTGTTATTCATTTTTTCTCCTTTTCTAGATTAAAATTATTTCTTCTCTAAACATTTGTTTTTATACCAATATATTTTCTATTCTCGATTTGTTAATCTGTAATCTTCCAATCTTTTTTTCCCCTCACCCCACAATCCTCTTGAAATCCTCATCATTCCATAAACTTTCAAAGTCTTCGTCCTTTTTAGCCTGTTCTTTAAAATTAGCATCCAATTCTATTGCTTTAGATAAAATCTTAAAAGCATTATTTTTATCACTCTTTAAAGAATATATACAGGCTTTATTATACCACGCGGTTGCATTCTTCGGGTCTAACCCTATTGCTTTGTTATGCGCTTGCATTGCTTCCTCATACTTGCCAAGTTTATTTAACATAAGCCCTTTGTTATCCCATACAATTGCATCCTTTGGGGCTAATTTTATTGCTTCATCAAATGCTTTTAATGCTATCTCGTATTTACCTTCAAAATATAAAGCAATCCCACGATTCATATAATCTTGAAATTTTAAAGGTAATCCCATATTTTCAAGAAATTCTATTTTTTTGCTAAGTTCATCTAATTGCTCTGTTAATTCTTTAGATGGTTTTCCTATTAGAGACGAAATTTGGTCTGTAATTCCTGCTCCCTTTTCTTGTACTTCCTTCTCTATTCTCTTTATATTGTTATGTATTAGAGACGAAATTTGGTTTGTAATTCCTGCTCCCTTTTCTTGTACTTCCTTCTCTATTCTCTTTATATTGTTACTTGCCCTTTCTGCTACTTTACGAATTTTTCTCCATTTGTCATACTCGAAAAGACCAATTGCTATTGCTATAATAGTAATTAAGGTTATCAAATTAACCAATACGCTTATTGCTCCCAAACCCTTGTTAAGACAATTTGTAGATCTATCAACATTGTCTTCTGACTTTATATTACTTCCTTTTTCCATAATCAATAGAGTATCTGTTTTTATAACAGTCTTAACAACTACAACCGTATCTATTTTTTTATTTGTATCTACTTGTGCTGATTTATTAGTTGTATGTGGTGTATTCCCTTTCTTAGCCACAACCGGGCTTATTGAAATACAAAATATTAGTACCCCTGCAAATATTTTCATTTTCATATTATATTTTTCCCACATACATTTCCACATTACCTTACGACACATTTACTGTTGAAATACCAAAAGTCAACAAAAAATTAATTTGTTTGTTATCCGTGAGAATCCGTGTTCGTTATCCGTGGCTAATATCTTTTTTATTTTTGTTTTATGTTTATGATCCTGCCTGTTCGCTGGCAATCTTCATTAAGCTCAACACTGTAATTCCCCGATTCTTTCTTCTCATTCACAAGAGTTTTTATAATTCTGCCTGTTACATCGTTAATGAAATTTTGTTTTCTTTTTGTAATGGATATCGTCTTGAATAAACGGATTTGGAAAATAATGAATTTGTTTATTCAAAATTAAAATTCTATAGGATAAGGCAATAAATCTTTACACATCATAAGAGCATATCTGTCTGTCATTCCAGAAATATAATCAATTAATATTATTTTTGCATAGTTTTCACCCAATTCACCAGAAATTAAATTATATTCTTCAAATACTTCATCAGGGAGTAATTTCTTTTCATTGTTGAAAAGTTGAAATAATATTTTTATTGCATTACTTCCTCTAATATCCATAGTAATTAATCTTCTATCGTTATATACTTTTTTCTCTATTATTTCTTTTTTAAAATATAGATATGCTTCTTTTACCAAAGGACTAAAATCAACAACTTGAGTGGCTATTTTTCGTGTCTTTAATTCGCCATGACCATTAATTTTTTCTTTTGTTGTCTTAATCACATCATAAATTAAGAAATCGCGCAAAGATTTACTTAAAACGGCTTCTCTGACGCCTTGATAACGAGATGAAAGTTTGTCTTCTTCTGTAGGGGTTGATACCATTTTAATAACTTCTGTAATGTACTCGTTGTTTTTTTCTTGTTTGTTCCAAGACTCCTTTGCTACCAAATAAAGTTTTGACTTTAACACTTCTTCTAAAGAAATCATTTTGTGTTTTAAACCATCTTCACAATCATGAAATATTTGAGCGATTTCATCAGCAATTGCAACTACCTGTCCCTCTAAAGTGTATGAATTGATACGCTCAGGTACGATATCTAAATATTTATACATTTGAAAATTATTCAGTTTTTTGTCTACATTAGTATGAAAAAGAATGCCTTCTATTGTATCATCCGTAAGATTTAAACCTCTTAACATTTTTTCAGGAGAATCCTTTTTTAAATGAAAGTGTTGAAATATACATTTACGAACTACTCTTACGCCTTGATGATTATGTTTAAATCCTGGGAGTTTTAATTCAGTTTTCATAATTTCTGATAATGCTCGCTCTCCTGCATGTCCAAAAGGAGGTTGTCCTAAATCATGACCAAAAACAGTTGCTTCAATGAGCATAAGGTTAAGTCCTAATGTTTTCCCTATTCTCTTTGCAACAGAAGTTGCCTCTAAAGTGTGGGTTAATCTTGTTCTATAATGGTCTCCCTCAGAATAAATAAATAGTTGGGTTTTGTGTGCAAGACGTCTAAATGCAGGGGAATGGAGTATTCTATCTCTATCTCTTTCAAAAGGGCTTCTGTCAGAAACTCCTTCAAACGGGTCAAGATATTCTCTACGAATATTTGCTAAATTTTCATCGCAAGCATAAGGTGCAAGACTCATAATTGAGGCGAAAAATATCTACAAAATGTCTTTTGTAAAGAAAAAATCCTTCGCAAATATTAATATTTCTTCCCATTTTTGGACATTTTTTGCATTTCTTCTCTCCCCCCTGTGTTCATCTGGGTTCTCTGTTTTTGTTGTCTTGTAAAAATCTGGGAAGTCTCGTGGTTACTATCTTTTTGTCCCTTACTCAA
>JAQTXJ010000019.1 GCA_028688815.1 bacterium
AAGAAAACTCCTGTGATTATAAATGAAAGTCCGAAAAGCGATGAAAAGAAGGTTTACCAGGAAAACAAACCTGTGACAAAACCCAAATCCGAGCAGAAAACAGAGAAAGCAAGAGAAAGCAGTCCCGCAACAAACGTTGTTGCGCCTGAGAAATCATACTCCGAGCAAAGTAAACCTGTTGAGAGAAAACCGGTTAATTCGGGGATATCTTCTGGAAATAAAGGGAATACAAAACGTCCAAGAAAATGATAAAAATGGAGAATCTTATGAAAACGAATAACAGAATCGTGGTAATTCTCTCTCTCGGGATTATTTTGAGCAATGTATCTTTTGCGAAAGAGTCGTTACCTTTTATAGACAAAAAGCATGGAAGATTGAAAAACGAAACCAGAATATTCAATCAATCCGGTAATCAAAGGAAAAGTTCTGTATTTGCGCAAAAGGATACGTTTATTGACAACAATAAGGACGGGATTAACGATCGGTTAAACAAGGAAAGAGATTCATCTCCTTTGTTTCAATTTCTGAATGATAAAGTAAGTAGTTCGTTATCTAATGACAAATCAAGCAGCGTAAAAGAACCGGTCGGGACGGTCCCCATTCAAAAATCCAATGCTAAAAGTATATCGGGGGAACAAATAAAGTATCCTAAAAGGCCTGAAAAACCTGTGGTAAATCCTGCTAAATCGGTAACCGTAAAGAAACCTGTGCCACTAAAGGTAAAGACTAAATAAGTATTATTGAAACTAAAAGCTCTGCGATTACTCAAGTAGTCGCAGAGCTTTTTTTAAACAAAGTTTTCTCGCAAGGCTAATCCGTCTAACATATAACAAAAAACTGAAAAGAAAACGTAAAGAGTTTTATCACGAAAAACAAAAGAAAAAAGAAAGAAGGATGCGAAAAACGGAATACATAAAAAATTTGGACAGGATTAACAGGATAAAAGAAAAATGACTCCGGTTGTCCCGCCCTACATAAAAAAGAAGGGCGACTCATCGAGTCGCCCTACGATATTTCTACGGAAGAAAAACAGAGTGGGCATAGCACGCTATGCCCCTACGATATTTTTATAGACAAAATTCAAGTAATATCAGTAAGAAAGTCCGAAATAAATTCCCCGTCCCGGGACGCTATATCCCCAGTTTTCCATATATTGTTCATTTATCAGGTTTTCTATTCGCACCTGAAATTTTAGTCCTTTTTTGCTTACATCAGACGGGAACGAATAACTTACGTCTATTTTTCTGCAGGATTTAATATCTACAAGTCCGAAAGCATCTTTATCCTGTCTTTTCCCTATACAGCAGAATTTCACGTTAAACCAGCGGTAATTTATTCCCCACCTATAATTAAGAGATGGGATAAGGAGATACGCTTCCGGCCAATCGATTTTATCCACACCGGTAAAATTTATATCCATACTTAAATCGTCAAAAAGCATAAGCAAAAAATAAAATTCTATTCCATCGGTGCACCATGCATTACTTACGGTTCTGTTTTTATATTTACCATCTATGAGATCAATTGATTGAACAACATGTTGGTTGAAATATGTAATTTCCGCCCTTCCATCTTTGAATCTATGTTCTGCTCCGACATCATACCCTCTGTTTTGTTCCGGTATAAGTCCCGGATTTCCGGATACCGGGTTAAACAGCTGATAAAAAGTCGGGGTTTTGAATCCGTATCCATAATTCCCCTTAAACTTTGTATTTTTAACCAGGAAAGCCATAGAGAACAACCACGCGCTCTGAGTTTTGAATCTCTGGTAACCGTCAATTCTCCCGCTAAGATTAAGGAATAGGTTTTTATAACTCGGTTCGATTTCCGCATAAATGGCGCGATTAGATATGGAATGAGCGGTATCCCTGGTACAGTTACAGTTCTCCCCGGTTTCTTTTGCATATTCGATACCCGTTATTACGTGGAAAGATTTCTTAAAGTTAAAACTATTTTGAAGTTCCGTTTTTGCATATTCGCCTTCATAATAATTCTCGTTCATATTTGTTCTTGATTTGTCAATACTTTCGTTTCCCCGGGTATTTGTTACTTCCGAACTTATCTTATAGCCATATAAATTTGATAATTTATGGTTAAGCGATAATACACCGTATTTAAAGTTCAATAAAGAGACAAGATTAGAACTGTCGGCAAACTGCCCCGCATCAACATCTACTTGCGAACTTCGCATTCCCATTGTCAGGTCAACGGATAAATTGTTAAACGGGTAAGTGTTTATTTTCGTATAAACGCCTTTATTTTCATATCCATCTTTTTCCGTAGCGGGCAAGCTATCAGTTAACGAAAGGGCTTTAGATAATCCTCCAGAATTAATATTAAACAAAGAAACGGCATAGTCAAATTTGCCTGTGCCCCCACTTATTCCTGCTCTTTCTTCCATAGTCTTATATGCGCCGCCATATCCTTTAGCGTTAATTCGGAACCCTTTTCTCCCTTTTTTTGTAATGATATTTATTACACCGCCGCCTGCATCGTTTCCGTATATTGAACTCTGGGGGCCACGAATTATTTCTATTTTTTCTACGGCTGTCGTTGATAAGGTACCCCAGTCAAAGCCTCTATCCGTGGATGCGGGATTATTTACTTTTACCCCATCTATAAGAACAAGCGTATAGTTTCCTTCAAGGCCTCTCATATGCACGTCTGTGATTCCACCGAATGGACCTTCCTGGGCAACAAAAACTCCCATATAGTTTCGCAGAACATCAAATACCGTAGGAGACCCATCTCTTTCTATTTCTTCCTGAGTAATAACGCTATAGCACTTGCCGGTATATTTAACAGATTCTTCCGTTTTTGCAATCGTGTACATATTACCTTTTCTTTTATATGCTTCTTTCATTTCGGCTATTTCTGCAGAGTCCGATTGTTTTAATTTAATGTCCGGCAAATATTGGGCTAAATTACTATCTTGTTTGGCACTATCCGGTATGTAAGATACAATGCTGTCGGGAATCTCTTCTACCGAATTGCTGTCGGGTAAAAATTGTTTTGGATAGGTATTAGGCTTCTCCGGCGGAAGAAAAAAAGAAGAAGCAAGAAGAATTAAGTTAAGAAATATTGTCATTATTTACCCCCTAAGTTTAGTATAATATTTTATAATTACCAATGATATCCCCATACAGCTCCGGCAATAGAAAAGAGACTTCCGACACCTACACCAACGACAGTTGCCGCTACTCCAGATCCATTTTCGTCTATCAGATACGACGCATATCCTCCCGCAACCAGTCCTACTCCGGTCCCGACTAATGTTCCTAAAAAAGTTTTCCAATACGAACCTTCTTCTCCAATATCTTTGCCTGCAATAACAACTCCTTTTATAAGGCCTAAAAAAGCGCCTGGTGGCGCCCCTAATAAGAAACCCACCGAAGTCGTCATATCTTCTCCCGAACAACCTTGAGCGCCTCCCAACATACTTAATCCTATAATAGCCACACCGGCTCCAATTAATCCTCCTAAAACCTCTCCGAAAAAACCATTCATCGCCTCATAAGAATATTTATAAAGCGAACTTTTTTCTTCTATGTTATTATCTCTTGTATCCGCTGTTTGTAGTAAACTAAAATTCAATAAATTATTTGTAGTTTGAGGGTGAAATCCAACATCTGCAAAAACGTATACAGGTAAAAGTAAGATTAAAATTCCTATTCTTTTCATAAGTTGTAACCCCAGACCGCTCCCGCAATTGGGAAAATACTTCCGACGCTTAAACCAACCCATACATTTTTGGTAAATGTTCCTGCAAATACGCCTATCAAGACGCCTATTAATGTTCCTGCAACTGTTCCTGCAAAAGATTTCCCATACACTCCTTTATCTCCAATAATCTTCCCTGAAATTGCAACACCTGCGGGAGTTCCAAAAAGGATGCCGGATGTCCCACCTACAAAAAATCCAATTAAATTTGTGTAGTCCATTGCGCCATCATTTTTTGCGTTTAACATAATCGTAAGCGCTTCTATTCCAATTATTCCTCCAAGCGCGCCCCCTAAAATACCACCGATTATCTCTACAGGATATTTAAAAGATATGGCTTTCCTTTCTGTGTTATTCTCATTTGTATCTGCTGTCTGCAGTAAACTGAAATTCAATAAATTATTTGTAGTTCTAGGGTGAAATCCAACATCTGCAGATACGTATAAAGGTAAAAGCAAAATTAACATTGCTATTCTTTTCATAAGTTGTAAATCATATCCTTAACAAACAATTATCTATAATGAAACTATCCTTATGTCAAGAAAGCTTTTAGAATTTCTATGTTTAGCTAGACTTTGCACCGTAGGGGCATTATAGGCAAGCTCTTAGGAGTTTTACTTCTTAGAGATTTCTATCCCGCTTTGCGGGAGTCTAGCTTATCCAGCTATGCTGGGCAATTGTTTTTATCTTTTTTATCAGGGTAGAGTTGGGATGCCCAGCAGTACCGGATAAGTTGGACTAAAGTTCCGCCTTTGCCGTAACTAAAATCCAACTAAATGTCATCCCAACTACCCTTTATGTTTAGTTGGAGTAATACTTTCTTACATCGGAAACTCCAACTAAACAAAATAGGAGAAACAGAAAACAGGCGCAAGGCTCCCGCCATAGCGGGATAAATTCCGCCTTGCGCTACGATATTTATACAAAAGGGAACAGATGGGCATAGCACCGCTATGCCCTTACGAGAAAATATAGATGGGTCAATCCGAAAATCTTTTTTATGTTCTTTGACAAGGCATTAAAGCCTTGTCTACCCGCTATTCTTTTTCGTTTTCTTCTTTGCGAACTCTGCGTCGGAGTTTACCCCGAAGCAGGCGGGGCGGGGAGAAACCTTCTACGTTTTCAATCTTTTTGATTTTGCTGCCGGGAAGAGCACATTATTTAATATCAATCTATATCCCGGGGAGTTAGGATAAAGTTCAAGTTTTGTCGGAGGATCACCTACAAGATGGGTATAATCTTCGGGGTCATGTCCACCATAGAATGCAAAAAATCCCTTACCGCAATCACCATATAAATATTTAACTTCTACCGTTCCTTTTGCCTTTCCCAGTACGACTACATTTGGTTTTATCAGTTCTTTCCTGAATCCGGTTGTTTGTCCCATAAATTCAGAAACAACATTTGTATGGTCTTGAGTCAAGAGAGTAGGTATCGGGTCATATTTGGCGGAAAATTCGGATAATTCAAAATATGCATTTGGACCTCGAATACTTACCTCATTAGTTACGTTAATATTGGAGTGTCTGTATCTCATCGGGTCAATATCCACTTCAAAATCTTTGAAAGCGAACGTATTCTGAAAATTCAATTTTCTTTGGCAGGAATGGTCATAACCATCTCCGTCTAATAAAGGAACGATATCCATTCCATAAGCTGCAAGGCTGATATCAATTGTTTCCGTCGCGGAACACATTGCAAAAAGAAACCCCCCATTGTTTACGTATTCAGATATTTTTCGCGCAACGTTTTGTTTCAACTGCCATACTTTCTTAAAACCCAATTTTTTTGCCATTGCTTCGTTCGTTTTTACTTCTTCTATAAACCATAATTCCCTTCCATTGCTACTAAGATATTTCCCATATTGTCCCGTAAAATCCTCGTGATGTAGGTGCAACCAGTCATAATCCGAAAGAGTTCCGTTAATTACTTGTTCATCCCATATTTTAGTGTACGGAATATCTGCATAGTTCAGCGCAAGGGTTACTGCATCGTCCCAGGGCGAACTGTATAGTGGAGTATAAACCGCAATTTTAGGAGCCATTGTTAATTCGACCCTCTCCATATTTTCGGATTCTATGGTGGAATATATGGACTGGGCAGCTCCCTCGGAGACCGTTTCGTAACTTACGCCTTTCATTCTACACAGTTTTTCGGTCAGATTGTTTTTATCGAGCAAAAACGAACCACCGCGATAATTAAGCAACCACTCTGCTTTTATGCCGGACTGGAGAGATTTATAAACTACTCCGTAAGCCCGTAAGTGGTCAGTCTGGGATAAGTCCATTGGTATAAGGAGTTTGGAAAGTATAAATAAAATTAACATATTCATTAAATTATTTTAACTAATTCCCCAATCCAAATTCCAAAGTCTGAAGTCCAAAATTCCCTATTTTCCCAACAATTTCTGCAATTTATCCTTATCTTTTTTCGCTCTGTCCAGCTTGCCTATCTTTTCATAAGCCAATGCTCTGTTTCTATAACCTTTTGGATTATTCGGAGCTAACTTGATTAACTTGCTATATGCGACCACTGCGAGTTCATAATCGCCGGTAGTCATATATATTTCACCTATATACGGCAGTAATTCTATATCCGCAGAATCCGCAGTTATCGTATCTTCAATAGCTATCTCGGGAAGTTTCACCCCCTTAGATGTTAACACCGGAAGAAGCCCGGGTTTTTTGATGGGCTCGCCCCTTCGCAATCGTTTTGCAGTTTTTAGGTCTGAGTTTGCCTGAGACTGCAATCCGAGTTTCCAGTAGGCAGTTCCCCTGTTTTCATAAGCGCGGGGGAGTTGCTGGTTAAAAGAAATGATTCTCGTGTAAACGACTACGGCGGATTTATAATCTCCTTTAACAATGCATATAGCCCCGAGTTGAAACATAGCATCAATATCGTTTGGATATAAACTAATCGCTTTGTTAAAAGAACTTATTGCGTCGTCGTATTTTCTTATTTTGGCAAAAGATGCACCAAGGTTATAATAAGCATCTTTTGATAAAGAATCTTCTTTTATTACCTGTTTGAACATTGCAATACTACTGTCATATTTACCGGAATTATAATAGTTTATTCCTTTTTGACAAAGCCATTCCCCGAGGTCAGAACATACAAAAAAAGTCATTATTAAAGCTAACATTTTTGTATACTACACTTTTCTTTATGAGAATGCAACTAAAAAATAACAGATAACAGAATACAAAATTACTGCCCACCTAAAACCTGCCACAAAGGCACTAAGCCCAGCGGAACTGCTGGATAAGTTGGAGCAAACCTCCTTGCATCGGAAACTCCAACTAAGCACAAAATAGCACCTCCAAGACTGCACGCGAATTTACACGAACAACAGTGAATTAAACCACAGGGGACACAGAGAAAGAAAAAGAGTTATAGTTCGCCTGAGACGGATAAAAACGAACAGAAAACAAAAAAATAGATCGAGGTCACAAAGAAAAGAAAATTAGGGCCGGCAAGTAGGGAACAGGCATGCCTGCTCCCTACCAATTATATCAAAGCCGGAAGTCTATCTGAGGCGGATTTTTCACAAATCGGAAAATCGTCATCTTGTTCCAAATTCTGAATTATAGATTCAAAAGTTCCTGTAATTTTTTCTTGACAAGTTTATTCTTATATGCGAATGTAAGCATATAGTTGTGCAATAGAAAGTAGGGGGTCCTTTTCTACTCTTTAAGCAATACCTTAAATTTTGTCCATTAAAACCGGACAAAATTGGATAAGTTGGAGTAATCTCGCTCCGCCTAAGGCGGACGGGAAACTCCAACTAAACAATATGGAAGAACTGATAAGAATTTTTGAAATTCTTGGCGATGAGACCAGGTTGAGAATTATGAAGATTTTATTGGAAAGAGATACTCTCTGTGTCTGCGAAATAATGCAGGTGCTTGGCGCATCCCAGACACGGGTGTCCAAACATTTGAGAATTTTAAAAGATGCCGGACTTCTAAAGAGCAAAAAAAAGGGACTGTGGGTTCACTATTCAATTAATAAAAATAGTTCTAAGAATATGAAAGAAATATTACTGTTTTTGAAAGAAATGCTTAATGAAGATGGAATTCTAATAAAAGATAAAAAACGATTAGCGAAAGCCGTAAAATTCAGTCAATGTAAATGTAAAATAGTATAGACGGTAAAACAAAAACATATAATGGATATATTTTATCCGGTTAAGTTATTTGCGAATTGGATAACTTACGGGATTTTGAGCTTAAAAGCAAAGACGCTTTTGGCGGAGGCGATAAACTTTTTTATCTTTGATACGATAAAAATTTTCATTCTGCTTTCGGTTATTATTTTTGTCGTTTCTATAATAAGGTCGTTCCTGCCCCCGGAAAAAATCCGTAATATCTTAGCAAGAAAAAATAAATATGCAGGAAATGTTCTTGCGGCTTTGTTCGGCATTGTTACGCCTTTTTGTTCCTGCAGCGCTATTCCCTTGTTTCTGGGGTTTTTGGAAGTTGGCGTCCCACTCGGGGCAACTTTTTCTTTTCTTGTTGCTTCACCTATGATTAATGAAGTTGCGCTGGTTATGCTTTTCGGGATGTTTGGCTGGAAAATTGCACTTATTTATGTCGTAAGCGGACTTATAATTTCAATTCTTTCCGGTATAATTATAGGGAAACTAAAAGTCGAAAACTGGGTGGAAAAATTTTCGTTTGCCAATAAAATAAAAACTTCGGAAGATGGCTCAAAAATAGAATGGAAAGAAAGAATTAATTATGCCAGGGGGTACACTTCCGACATAATTAAAAAAGTCTGGATTTACATTCTGGTTGGAATTGGCTTGGGAGCATGGATACACGGGTATGTCCCGATGAACTTTTTGGCTAAGTACGCGGGCGCGGATAAGTGGTATGCGGTCCCGTTAGCTACGATTATTGGCATTCCGCTTTATTCGAATGCCGCCGGAATTATCCCGTTGGTAAGCGCATTGACCGAAAAGGGAGTAGCGTTGGGAACTACCTTGGCGTTTATGATGGCAGTTACTGCTTTGTCTTTGCCTGAATTTATGATTTTAAGAAGGGTAATGAAAACGAAATTGATTTTAGTTTTTGCGGGAATTGTCGGAATAGGAATTATTTTTACGGGGTATTTGTTTAACTTTATTATAAAATAGAGAGTGAAGTAAGTTAAGTAGGTTAAGTCCAGCGGGACTGGATATTAACCTCTAAGGACTATCGTCCAAGAGTTTTTTATAAGTTGAGTGGGGAAGAATAAAGATAGGGGGGAAGATGAAGATAGAAATACTGGGGATTGGGTGCGCGAAATGCAAACAAACTTATGCCAATGCAGAAAAGGCAGTTAGTGACTTGGGCATTTCCGCAGAGATAGTAAAAGTGGAAAAAATAGATGAAATAATGAAATACAGTGTAATGATGACCCCTGCAGTAGTAGTTGACGGCGTTGTTAAATGTTCAGGGAAAATGCCTACAGTTGAAGAAATAAAAGGGTGGATTAAACCCGGATGAGGACATTAGGAAAAGATATCCAGCGTGGCCGGATAGAAAAATGTTTAAGGTTTGAATGTTAAAGCAGAAAAATTTGGTATGGAATAAGAATAGCGAACAGAAAGTTTGGGAAGGATGGGTTTTGGGCTAAAGCCCGAGAGACGATAAGAGGTTTTTTGCCCCCGCCCTAAAGGGCAGGGTAATTAGAAACAACCTTTAAGTGAAAGGAGGAAAGCAATGATAAAACAAAAAGTATTACTTGCAGGTATTTTGTTTTTTATTTGTTCTGCAGCTTTTGCAGAACAGGATAAATTTACGATAACCGGGGAAGGGAAAATAAGATTTAAATACGTAGAGGCAAACGTAGACACCATAAAAGGCAGTTACGGAGAAACACTAAAGAAAGGACTTACATTGCGAGAAAGGATTGATTTATCGGTTAATGTCCCGATTACCGAATATCTCAAAATAAGCGGGACGGTAAGAATAAGCAATGAGGATACGCCCGTTGTAATGCTGCCTGCTCCCGATTTTGTTTCTACAAAAGCTATCGCAGGATGGTTGTCGCTGAGTTTTGAAAAAAGTCCCTTTGCTGTAACCGCAGGAAGCTATGATGCAAGTTTTACTCCGTTGACGTTTATGCGATGGGATTTGAATGATAACCCTCTTGGCGCTACAAGCTGCGCGTGTCAGGCATCAGTTGGCGGAATCAGTGGAGAGAGCCTTGAAGAACTCCAAGAAGATTATAAGCTGGAAGGTCTTAAAACGGAGTTGAGCGGAGAATTCGGCGACATTACGGCACTGTTTGCGATTCCCCAATTTGAAAGTAAAAATATAAGCGCCAATAAATATATGTATGGCGCAAGAGCGCGGTTTGTTCCGGCTTTCATAGAAAATCTTTCTTCCGCGAGTTTTGGCGTGACGGGATTGAGCCTAAAAGACGATACCGCAAAAGTCGGAATGTCTTACACGAAACCGTTTCAAAGCGACGTGTTTGGATTTGATGCCAGGATTCCTATTTTATGGAATACTTCTTTTGTCGCGGAATATGCCCGAAGCATAAGAGATGATGATTTACGAGATACCTTGAATATAATTCGCAGAAATAATGGTATTAGTGGAGGATTACAGCTTTTAAGCAGTGATAAGATAGATGTAAATTTGTTATACTTACAGATGGACCCTTATTTTGCTCCCCTATACAGATCGTTATCTTGTGCGGCCAATCGCAGGGGAGTTCGTTTTTCCTTTACTTATAGGGACATGCCACTGTTTTCAAAAGAAATAACCATTGCAGGCTATTATAAAAAACTCAAGGAAATTGAACCGACATGGGATGATATGTTTATACCTATCCCTATATCGATACCTACTACATATGATTCAAAAATTACAACCTTCCACAGCTCGTTAACAGATTTTCTTGTTGCGAACTTCGGAATAACCGTGCCAATCGTTTCCAACTGGAAAATAGAGAACGATTATGAATACAGGTCGGAGTATAGGCCGGACGATATTTTGACAACAATGGACGAGAAAATAAATAACCAGACAGCTATAGTATCTTTGATATTATCTTATGAATTTACAATGCAAAGCAAGGTTTTGCTAAAATACCAATTTATAGATTATATGGATAATCTCGGGGAAAAAGATTATATAGCGAAAATACCAATGTTACAGTTTAGTTTTAAGTTTTAATAACGGAATACAGAAAATCAAACCACAGAGAGCGCAGAGAAGGGAAATAAAAAATAGAAAAAAGCTTTAGATTTAAAAGAAAAAGATAAAAGAGAGTACACAGAGGGAAAGAATAGAAGGCAAAGAGAAAATCGGTTATAGCGCGGACAATAGAAAAATAGTTGAGAGCAAAAGATTAATTATTTTCGCAAGAGATTAAGAGTTTAACTGTCTAATTAAGTAGAATAAAAAAGATAGAATGGAAAAATCCAGCTAAGCTGGATAAGAAACTCTAAACATAAAAAGATAAGAGTTTCTAAGGAGGAAAGATGAAAAGAAAATGCTTTATGTTTGTCCTAATATCTATATTAGGATTCGCGACGAAAGGGTTTTGTACAAGTAGTGACTCAAGCAAGACCGTTCATGCTATTATACGGGACACTACAACCGTTCAGGTTATTCTACATGATAGCGTCCAAGCTATTCCGGTAGTTAGCTCCCAGGCTGACTCAACAAGAATTCCGATGCTTATGGATTTTGGCGGCAACAGGTGCAAAAATTGTATAATAACAAAAAAACGACTGGAAAAGATTGAAAAGAAGTTCAAAGGGAAAGCAAAAATAATATCCATAGATGTGAATAAAGAAAAAGAACTTACGAAAAAATATAAAATACTTCTTATACCTACACTTGTATTCTTAGATAAAACAGGGAAAGAAGTTTATCGTAAAACGGGTCTGATGGAAGAAAAAGCAATGAGTACGAAGCTGGAAGAGTTAACAAAATAGAAACTACAAGATTGCACAGAACGAAAAGTCCAGCTTAGCAGGATAACTTGGACTAAGTTCCTAGCGGAACAAACTCCAAGTAATCGCAGAGACCGCTGAGAATAGAAGACGATTTAGTCCGCCTGAGGCGGATAAAAATTAACAGATAACGAAAAACGAAAGAGGAGTTAGAGAGGATACAGAGAATACAGAGAAAGAAAAGGAGAAAAAATGAAGAAAGGATTTTTTGTTCTAAGCGTTTTGATGGTTGCATTAATAGCGGGCTGCAACAACTCTAAGGAACAGGCAGAAAACAAACAAGTATGCGTGGACACTACTTTGCAAGCTGCGATAAATAAGATAGATACTTCCGTTCAAAATAAAACAGTTGGAAATACAACGGAGGTAAAAACGGGTTTGCCTAAGATTGTTTTAATTACTACATCCGAAGGATGCGACTGCACGCTTGCGAATTGTTCTGCGGGAGAAAAAACAATTACGGGTTATGTTTCACAATTCAAAGATAAAGTAATTTTTGAAAAACTTGATTATACAAAAGACCAGGATCCGGTTGCAAAACTGGCAGATAAATATGGGATTACGACTATACCTGCTTTGTTGTTTTTTGATAAACAGGGGAATTTTAAGGGGAAACTGGAAACTTCCTGGGATGAGAAAGCAATAAAAGAAAAGCTTGGAACAAATTAGCAAGATGAAAAACGAGATTCTTCGCTACACTCAGAATGACAAATTAGAAAGTAGGTAGTAGGAAGGGACAAAAAGAAATAGGAGAAAAATATGTTACAGAATTTGTTGGATAATGCAGGTTGTTTAGTCCAGACTAACCCGTGGTTAGCGTTTGGCGCAGTATTCATTGGCGGACTTCTTACTGCTTGCAACCCCTGTGTTTTGGCGATGATTCCTTTGATGATCGGGTTTGTCGGGGGGATGGAAGGCACATCGGGATTCAAAAAATCTTTTCTTTTTACGCTTGTTTTTATTTTAGGTTTATCCATAACTTTTGCCATTCTCGGGATTATAGCCGCTACTGCAGGAAAACTTCTCGGCGACGTGGGAGTTTTCTGGAAATGGATTGCAGGCGGAGTATGCGTGATTATGGGAATCCACCTCTTGGATTTAATAAAGTTCAACGTCCCGGCATTTGGTAAAGTTAAAGTTAAGCAAAAAGGTCTTTTAGGGGCATTTTTATTGGGATTGCTTTTTGGTATAGTTTCTACTCCTTGCGCTGCGCCTATTCTTGTAGTCTTATTAACTTATATAGCGGCAACCGGGTCCAGCATAATTTACGGAGCCATATTGCTTCTGGTATATGCTTTGGGACATTGTATGTTAATTCTTGTCGTTGGCACGTCAGTCGGGCTCGCAAAAGGATTGCTCGAATCCAAAGGCTTTAGAACTTCCACTAATATTTTAAGAAAAATAGCCGGAGTCCTGATAATATCCGTAGGAATATATTTCTTGTTTTTCTTGCATAAGTAACATCAAACCGATAACAAAAAGTTGAGTAGGTTAAGTGGGTTGAGTTAGGAAAAAGTATGGGCAAGAAAAGTCTTTCATTGTTGGATAGGTTTCTTACTCTCTTAATATTTATAGCTATGGGAGTAGGCATAGGAATTGGGTATTTTATTCCTTCCGTAACTTTAGCCATCACTAAAATGCAAGTCGGGACGACTTCAATTCCCATTGCAATAGGTTTAATATTAATGATGTATCCGCCTCTGGCAAAAGTAAAATACGAAGAATTAGGCAAGGTTTTCAAGGATACAAAAGTTATGGGGTTGTCCCTTATACAGAATTGGATTGTCGGGCCTATATTAATGTTTGTTCTTGCGTGCACATTCCTCTGGAATTATCCCTCCCTTATGTATGGAGTTATTCTTATTGGGATCGCCCGCTGTATTGCTATGGTAATCGTGTGGAACGAACTTGCCGAAGGCGACACTGAATATGCCGCTGCTTTAGTCGGGTTGAATTCTTTGTTCCAGGTTTTTTTATATTCTTTTTATGCGTATATATTTATTACCGTACTTCCTGCTCGTATGGGAATAGGAAAAGGACTTGCCGTAAACATTACTATAGTACAAATTGCAAAAAGCGTTTTCATATATCTGGGAATACCTTTTATCGCGGGAATGATTACACGCTTCTCTTTAATAAAAACAAAAAGTAAAAAGTGGTACGAAGAAAAGTTTATACCTAAAATAAGTCCTATTACTTTAATCGCATTACTTTTTACGATTATAATAATGTTTTCATTAAAAGGCAATTACATAGTTAAGCTTCCTATGGATGTTTTAAGAGTTGCAGTCCCTTTACTTTGTTATTTCTTTATTATGTTTTTTATAAGCTTTTTTATGTCTTACAAACTGGGCGTGAATTACGAAAAGTCGGCAACGCTTTCGTTTACGGCAGCAAGCAACAACTTTGAACTGGCAATTGCAGTAGCCGTTGCGATATTCGGGATTAATTCACAGGTGGCGTTTGCGGCAGTCGTCGGGCCTTTGCTGGAAGTTCCGATTCTTATAAGTCTTGTAAACGTGGCGTTGGTTTTTAAGAAGAAGTATTTTGTAAAACCGATGACAAAAATTTTCACCGTCCCGCCACAGCGGGATAAACTCTGACGCAGAGTCCGCAAAGAAAAGAAAAATAAAAAAAAGATAGTTTTTGGATTAAACAATAACAAAAAATAGAAGAGTAACGGGAGAGGGAACAGAGAAGAGAAAGAAATTTAGAGGAAGGTTTACAGGGTTAAAAGAAAGGAAAAGATGGGGAATACAAATAAAAAATATATTATAGGGGTTATAGATACAGAAGCAGGAAAAATGCCCAAAGTGTCAACTACGCTTAGCGTTGCCGATAAATGGGGAACATTTAAAGTCAGATGGTCGTTTAACCGAATGGATTATAGAGTAACCCCTGGTATTTATGCCGTAGGAAATCCAAACCGTGATTCGCTTGTATTTGTATCTGCAAACTATAAATTAAGTTTTGACGTTTTGCGGCAATCCCTAAAAGGAATGGATGCGTACATAATGGTACTTGATACGCACGGCATTAACGTATGGTGTGCCGCAGGAAAAGGAACGTTCGGGACATCCGAAGTAGTCAATCGTATTGGATTTGTGGAATTGAAAAAACTCGTTAATCACCGGAATATTATCTTGCCCCAACTCGGAGCGCCAGGAGTTTCGGCACACGAAGTAAAAAGATTGTCCGGGTTTTCGGTTATTTACGGACCGGTTCGCGCTGTTGACATAAAGTCCTTTATCAATGCAGGAATGAAAGCTTCAAAGAAAATGCGGCAAGTAAGGTTTTCGATTTATGACAGGTTGTTGCTGGTTCCGATGGAAATTATGAGCGGGTTAAAGTATATATTGTGGGGGGCGTTTATAACTGTTCTGCTTTCGGGGTTTTCAAAAACAGGGTATTCAACTAATACAGCCGTAATTGTGGGAGCGCATTCGGCAATAATCCTCATACTTGCATATTTAACCGGAACTGTTTTTGGCCCTCTGCTTCTCCCCTGGTTGCCCGGCAGAAGTTTTGCATTCAAGGGAGGAATTCTCGGGTTTGTTTTGTTTGCAATTTTATATTTTACGGGTTTTATGGGAAAAGATTTAATTGAGGTTATAGCATGGGGATTATTAATTCCCGGAATAAATTCGTTTATATTAATGAACTTTACGGGCGCTTCAACGTATACGTCTTTGTCCGGGGTAAGAAAAGAAATGCGTTTCGCAGTGCCTTTGCAAGCAATATCAGCATTTATAGGGATAGTTTTATATGTGGTTAGTAGGTTTCGTTAACAATAAGTAAAGTGGGGTGTTATCCAGCCAAGCTGGATAACAATCCCTAATCCCGCAATGGCGGGAAAGGGCTTGTTATGAAAGAAAAATATCTTAAGAATGTAGTTACCCTGGAGTTTTACTTGGACAAATGTACGGGATGCGGCATGTGTGAGACCGTTTGTCCGCATAGTGTTTTTAAAATAGAAAAAGGAAAAGCGCATATTACGGAGAGGGATTTATGTATGGAATGTGGCGCTTGCGCCGGAAACTGCCCTGCAAAAGCAATTAAAGTAAGAGCGGGAGTCGGTTGTGCAGGTGCGATTATTGTGGGAGCGCTTACGGGAAGCGAACCTACTTGCGGCGGCTCGGATGATTCGAAAAAATCCTGTTGTGGGTAGAAGAGACAGTTTGAATAGTATAGGGAGTTTAGAGCTATCTCACGCAAAACATAGAAACGCCGAATAAATTAGACGCATGCTCTTATGTCTTAACCGCTAAGCAGCGCCGACTTTATTTTATCAGTATTAGTTTCTTTGTTTCTTTAAATGTATTGGTAGTTAGCCTCACAAAATATATTCCGTTAGTGTAGATATTAGGAGCAAATGTATAATTCCCTTTGCTTAAAACACCTGTATAAATATCTTTTTTCAGTCTTCCGCATAAATCGTATATTTTTATATCCGTTTGCATTGTCTTCGGAACTGACAGATAAATTTTGTCTTTTATAATTTTTAAATCCGCATTCCAAGATCCAAAATTCGAAATTGACCGTTCTTCTATCCCTTGTTCGTTATAGCTTGACACCCCACCACCGGAGGTCCCAATCCATTTTATGCTCCCCTCTATTGCTATTGCCGTAATTCCATTTGTCGGCAACCCTGAATTACTCATATCGTACGTAGTCCAGTTAGTGTCGTCAAACTTTGCCAATCCGGCATCATCAGTTCCAATCCATTTTACTTCGGTCGTGTCTTCTATTGCTATGAAATTAACATAATTACTCGGCAAATATGAACTATAAATATCATACACAGTCCAATTAGTTCCGTCAAATTTTGCCAAACCATTATAAGTTCCAATCCATTTTACTCCGGTCGTGCCTTCTATTGCTATTGAACTAACATAATTATCCGGCAATCCGGAATTATACATATTATAAACAGTCCAGTTAGTCCCATCAAACTTAGCTAAACCACCACCGGTTCCAATCCATTTTGCGCCGGCACCATCTATTGCTATTGAACGAACATAATTATTCGGCAAACCTGAATTAAGCGTATCGTACACTGTCCAGTTAGTCCCGTCAAACTTCGCAAGCCCCTTGCTCTCACCAAAACAATCGCTGCCAATCCAGACGTTGCTCCCTTCTGTTGCAATAGCATAGATATGGTTGCAAAATAAACCTGAATTACTCGTATCATATACAGTCCAATTAGTCCCGTCAAACTTTGCAAGACCTCCGTAATCAAAATCATCCCAGGTGCCAATCCATATATTGCTCCCACCTGTTGCAATGGCGCTGACACATTTGGTAGGAAATACAGAATTTAAAGTGTCATAAGTAGTCCATGCGTTAGCTTTAAACTCCGTAATGCCTAAACCGGTTCCAATCCATTTTCCGCCGGTCGTGCTTTTTATTGCCATTGAATAAACATAATTACTCGGCAAACCTGAATTACTCATATTATACGTAGCCAAATTCGTCCCATAAAACTTTATTAAGCCCCCGCTGGCTCCAATCCATTTTGTGCTGCCTTCTACCACTATTGAGTTAACATCATTCAAATCATATACGGTCCAGTTAGCGTTCTCAAACTTTGCAAGCCCTTCCAATGTCCCAATCCATTTTACGCCGGCGCCATCTATTGTTATTGAACGAACCGAATTATTCGGCAAACCTGAATTAAGCATATTGTACACAGTCCAGTTGATTCCGTCAAGCTTCGCAAGCCCATTGCCGGTACAAATCCATTTTGCCCCGGCGCCTTCTATTGCTACTGAAACAACATTATTACTCGGCAAACCTGAATTATAAGTCCCATAAACAGTCCAGTTGACGTTATCAAATTTTGCAAGTCCCTCATCAGAAGTCCCAACCCATTTTGCGCCGGTCGCGCCTTCTATTGTTATTGAACGAACATAATTACTTGGTAAGCCTGAATTGCTCGTATTATATACAGTCCAGTTCGTACCATCAAATTTTACAAGACCACTGTATGTTCCAATCCATTTTATGTTTCCTTCTATTGCTATTGCCATAATTCCATCCGTCGGCAAGCCTGAATTATAATCATATACGGTCCAGTTCGTACCATCAAATTTCGCCAACCCATAAGGCGTTCCAATCCATTTTGCGCCGGTACCATCTATTGCTATTGAACTAATATAATTATTCGGCAAACCTGAATTGGAGTGATTATAAAACGCCATATCTCCTGTAGCCGTATCCATACAGACTAGTCCTCCATCCGTTCCAATCCATAGTTTGTTCCCTTCCCCGACAATATCCTGAACAAAGCTTCCACTTGTATAATTAGTCCACCCCGGGTGTTGTGCGTTGGCGGTATTAAAAAACACTCCAACAAGTAAAACAATCCTGCCTACCCGAAAAACGAGCATTCCCAAAAAATCTTTATTTTGCATTTTCCCTCCAATTTGTTTTATATACGTTACATCCTTATTATTATATATTGCATAATAAGTCAAGATATATATAGAAAAACGTATTATTTCAACGGCTATTCCCGCCGTCTATCCAAATCAGAGCCCCCCCAATCCAATCCGTCTCAGGCAAACTAAAAACTAAAGTTTTAATGGCTTGCCAACGTTTCCGCCATTAACTCCAAATAAACAAAACTACGCTCTTGACAAATTCTGAATTATGTATCATACATATAATATTATAAAAAAGTTCAGTCCGCCTTGGGCGGAGATAAGTTAGAGTCCGGATAGCGGGATAGCAATCTCTAATCCAGTAAAACTGGAAAGAGCTTGACTATAATGTTTCTGCCGAAACAAACTCTAACTAAGGAGGAAGAATGAAAACATATAAAGTATTAGTTTCAATGGCATTAGTTATGTCTTTTTTCGTTGTGTCTCAAGTAAAAGCTGAGACAAGACAGGTAGTGGTAATAGAAGAAGTAACGACAACAGTTGGCTGACCGTACTGTCCTGCTGCAGCGGGTCCGCTGCATCAAATAGAAGTTGCCCAGGGCGATGCAATAGCAGTCATAAGTCTTCACGTACAATATTCGGGAACAAGCAATCCATTTAGAACGACAGAAACTTCACCAAGAGCTTTGACTTATTATGCGCCATCAGGTATACCTGCTTCATATTGCGATGGAATTGTTGCAAGAACAGGGGCACAAGCTTACAGCACGCATCTTTCAGATTTTAATGCCCGCAAAGCAGTAGCTTCTCCGATTAAAATAGAAATTACGGGTACTTATAATTCAGGAGCAAAAACGGGAGTTGCAAATATCCATATAAGCAATACGAGTGGCTCTACTGTTAGCGGAACTATGCAGTGTATTATTACGGAAACCAAAATTGCTTATGCCTGGGGTGCAGGAACAAGCGCGCCTCAAGACAGCATATTCCACGTAGCAAGAGATTTGATTCCCGACCAGAATGGAGAAGCAGTATCAATATCGGCAGGCGGCACTCTTGATAAAGTAAGAAATTTTACCATAGGTTCAACATGGAAACCAAACGATTGTTACCTTATTGTTTTTGTCCAGGGGAGCAACAAAGAAATATACCAGGCTGCAAAAGTTTGCGCACCACAAATACAAGGGATTGAGGAGTCTGCTTTAAAATATCCCATTATGTTACAGAACGAGCCCAATCCATTTAAGGATAAAGTAACTATTAGTTATAATATTCCTGTTACCTCTAAAACATCACTAGAAGTTTATGACATAACGGGAAAACTTTTAAAGACAATAGTTAACAAGGTAGAAACAGCCGGGCATAAAGAAGTTATATGGAACGGGAAAGACATCAAGGGAAAAGAAATGCCATCTGGTTTATATTTTATAAAACTTATCTGTCTATCGGCAAGGCAGGTATCCGAGAAAACCGAATTGACAAGCAAAGTAATGTTATTGAGGTAAGACTGAAAAGGAATTAAAAAAATATGAAAATAGCAATTGGTTGCGACCACAGAGGAATAGATTTTAAAAGTAAAGTAATAAATATTTTAAAATCCAAAGACATTGAAGTTATAGATGTAGGGGCCAATACAAACCAATCTTGTGATTATCCGGATTTTGGATTTAGGGTAGCCGAAATTGTTGCCAAGAATGAAGCAGACTGGGGGATACTAATATGTAATTCCGGCATAGGAATGTCTATTGTTGCGAACAAAGTAAAGGGTATTCGTGCAGCGCTTTGTATAAATGAAAAGCTTGCGGAGTATGCCCGGTTACATAATGATGCCAACATTCTTGTTATTGGGGCAGGATTTGTCAGTGATGAATTGGCAGAAGGCATCATAAATAAATGGCTTGATACTAAATTTGAGGGAGACAGGCACATAAAAAGGTTGCAAAAGATAAGTGATTTTGAAGAAAAACAGGTATCCAAAGAAGAATGTGACAGGCTTGTAAAGAAATGGCAGGATGAAGTAAGAAAATGGCAATCAAAGACGTGGCGAAGGTAACCCACTCTTTAATTAGTTGGAGGTTGTTCCGTCGATTATCTAGCTATGCTGGACTCAATTTTCTTGCCCTATGCTACTACTTAACTTATAAAAAGCTCTTGGGCGAAGCCCTTAGAGATTCCTATCCTGCTCTGCCGGACTCAACTTACTTAACTTATCCCATCTTGAGTATAGTGGATAATTTTTGTTGACAATAAGAATATTGTAGTTATTTTTGCAAATATTGTTATAAATATTCTTTCAGGAGGTGAAAGATGCTAAAGGTAATACCACTTTTAATAGCTGTTTTTGCATTTGTAGTAGGTTGCGGACCTAAAGGAGCTTCTCAGGAACAATTAGCAACTTTAGCCCAGTCAAAAGCAGCCTGTGATGCAGCGGAAAGCAAGCTAAAAGAAATAGAAGCTCAGAAAGCGGAATATGAAGCAACTATTGCGGATAAACAAAAAGAGGTTCAAGCGTTACAGGATGAACTTAATAACTTAGAAAAAACTTTAACAGACAGAAAACAAGCAGAAACTAAAGAAACCAAGTGAAAAAATAAGGGAGGATAATACTTATGAAACCCAGAACTATTATGTTAGCCCTTATGGTATTTGCTACTATAGGGTATGCACAGGAGAAGCTTACGTATGTTCAAGCTACTTCCCTTATAGCTCAATATAAGGGGAAAGAAACAGAGCTTCAGACAAGCATTACAAATGGAACTGCAGAAGTAGACAGTTTAAAAAACGTAATCGCTCAATTGGATGTAGAAATTTCCACACTTACGACGAGAGTAGAGGAACTCAGAGCCGCAACAGCAGAACCGGAATGCACGTATTATGTGGTACAAGAAGGAGATTTCTTAGCGAAACTTGCCGAATATAAAGAAGTATACGGACGCGGGAACTATGCCAAATGGCCCAAAATTTATAATGCTAACAGAGATTTAATCAAAAATCCTACAGTGATTCAGCCGGGATGGAAGCTTAAAGTTCCAAGACCATAAAAACTATAAAACTAATAAAGCAGGGAATTCTGAAAACAATCGGGGTTCCCTGCTTTATTCTAATGAACAGGCTTTTATTTTCTATATGATAAAAACTCGTATTTCAACAAAAGGAATTAACCCGTTATTTCTTTATGGAAAACTGGATGAAAACCTAATAACATTATCTAAAAAATACAATGTTAAAATTACCGCAAGAGGAGAAAATCTTTTTTTGCAAGGGAACCAGGAAAACGTAGAGAAATTAAGGGAAAATCTAGTATATCTAATAAAAGAAATAAAAGAAGGTCGTACTATAAACAAAGACAATCTTTTTTTAAGCAATAATCAGAATAACATTCTACGCGACAGGGGAAACTCAAAAGATTATAACGCGAATGGAACATCCCGCTACGGCGGCAATGATTATTCTCAATTTAACAATTTCGAGCAAATTATCGGCGTAGTGACTCCGAGAACACCGGGGCAGGACGTTTATCTAAAAGCGCTTAACAAGTTTGACATTGTTATTTGTATAGGGCCTGCAGGAACCGGCAAAACTTTTCTTGCAGTTGCAAAAGCAGTAGACTTGTTAAAAACCAATGCCGTTCGTAAAGTAATACTTACGAGGCCGGCAGTTGAAGCGGGTGAAAGACTTGGGTTTTTACCCGGGGATTTCAAGGAGAAAATAGATCCCTATCTACGGCCATTATATGATGCATTGCATGAATTGCTTCCCCGCGATAAAATAAGACAATATATGGAAGACCACACCATTGAAATAGTGCCATTAGGATATATGAGAGGGAGAAACCTCGACAAATCGTTCATCATACTTGATGAGGCACAAAATGCAACCAAGCTCCAGATGAAAATGTTTTTAACGAGGCTTGGCGTGGGGTCAAAAGCCTGCATTACGGGAGACATTACACAGATTGATTTGAAAACAAATGAGGAATCCGGGTTACCGCACATTCAACATGTACTTGCAAATATCCCGGGTATAAAATTCGTAACGCTCACCGGGAAAGACATTGTAAGGCATCCTCTTGTTAAAAAGATTGTAGAAGCCTACGAAACATATGAAAAAGAAAATAAGAACCAATAGTATTATTCTATTTGCAGCTTTCCTCGTTGTGCTCAATTTGATGTATCCTGCTCCCATCAACACCAAGTTTAATTTACAAATCGGGACAGTTGCGCCAAGGGACATAATAGCTCCCTGTACTTTTTACATTCAAAAGAATAAAAGCGAACTTCAAATGGAAACGGAAAAGGCAAAACAGTCCGTAGTTCCCGTATTAAGAAAGACGCTAATTCCTGCAAGTCAACAAGCAAGTCAGTTTTTTCAAAAGCTTGATGAAATAAAAACAGATTCCGTGCCTTATGACAAAAAGAAAGAAAACCTCGCTTTAATAATGCCGACGATTACAGAACAATCGAGTTCCATGCTTTTGAAAAAGCCTTATTCCGCCATACGGGATACGTTAATTAGTCTTATAGACGAATTTATGGAAAAAGGCGTTATTGAATCTACGAGTTTAATTATCTCGCCCATTGTTGTGATTGTGGGACAGGAAGTGCCGACTTTTTTAGAAAATTTTATAGATTACGATAATATTTCTATATCTCTTAAGGAAAAAGCCTCAAGCAGCTTTAAGGATAAGGCAACAACAAATGCTTTTGTAGAAATAGGAGAGTTTTTTATTAAGCCAAACTTAAAACTCGACTATGCGGAAACGGAAAAAAGGAAAGAACAAATTATCGCTCAGGTAAAGCCAACAAAGGGTATCATCCAAAAAGGAGAAATTATTGTCAGGGCGCACGACATTGTTACTCCAAGCATTTTAGAAAGATTAAGTTCTTTGCCACAATCTTCAGGAGAAACCAAATTGTCTATAATTCTTGGCAGGAACGTTATTTATATTATAGCAATATTTGTTCTATTACTATGCATTTATTTTCTTCATCTTACATTACTTAATGATTTAAAGAAGATGGGTTTACTTTTACTGCTTCTAGCGGTTACGGCAGGGATGACATCCATCGTATTAGTTTTAAACTTATCCGGGTATCTTATCCCGGTAGCGACATTTGGGATACTCGTCTCCTTATTGTTGGGCACACAAGTAGGAATAATAGGAGTCATCACTCTAACTATTTTAATTAGTGCATATACCGGGGGGGATTTCGGTCCGATAATTTTATCTCTTTTTGCCGGAAACATTTCAGTATTTGCCTCTTCGAATGTAAAAAGGAGTTTTGATTTTTACAAACCGTTAGCTTATCTTGCTTTAGCTTATGGGGTTACGGCTGTTGCGGTAGAGTTGCTAAAATTAAGTCCTTTTTTACCTTTATTGGTATCAGTGGGATGGGCATTACTCGGAGGAGTTGCATCTGCTTTTATAGCATTTGGATTATTGCCGTTATTTGAAAATGCTTTTAAGATTACGACATCCATTACTTTATTAGAATACGCGGATTTCAATCATCCTATGATGCAAAGGCTTGCCGTTTATGCGCCGGGGACATATCATCATTCGATTACCGTTGCTAATCTTGCAGAAGCCGGTGCGAGAGCAGTAAATGCATATCCTTTATTGGCAAGAGTAGGCGCATATTATCATGACATAGGGAAATTAAAGAAACCTAATTATTTTGTTGAAAACCAAGGAGAACGGCATCGCAACAGCAAAATTAAGCCTGAGTTAAATGCGTTAGTTGTTATTTCTCACGTAAAAGAAGGAGTAGAGCTTGCACAGAGCGAAGGTTTTCCAAAAGAAATAGTAGACATCATTGCATCTCATCATGGAACGACTATGGCATCTATGTTTTACCAGAAAGCAAAAGAAAACGAGAGCGAGGGAAGTGATGTAAACGAACTGGACTTTAGATACCCGGGGCCGTTACCAAAAACAAAGGAAGCGGCTATTGTTATGCTTGCAGACGTAGTTGAAGCAACGGCAAGGAGTGTTGATTCGCCAGCACCTAACAAGTTAAAAAACATTATAGAAGAAACCATAAAAATGAGATTGGAAGAGAATCAACTTTCCATGGCAAATTTAAGTCTGGAAGAATTACGAAAAATAGAGAGCAGTTTTTTACCTATATTAATGGGCGTATTTCACCCACGTATTTCTTATGAAAAAAATATTTCTTCAAAATAATTTGGCATTTACCTTGCCGGTTAAATACATAAAACAACTCAAATCGTTGACGTTGCAGATACTTGAGACAGAGGAGAAAACGGTCACCGCTCACCGCCACGGCGGGATCTTCGACAAGGCGGGATGTTCCACATCTCTAAAACTACCTTCAAACATAGAGATCGGAATCACATTCGTAGACAATACACAAATTAAGAAATTAAATGCAAAATACAGAAAGAAAAATACACCGACAGACGTTATTGCTTTTCGTATAGACGCGGAAACATCCAAGAAGTCCAACAAAAACGTAGCACTTGGAGACATATACATATCCGTGGAAAGAGCATCCGAACAAATTATAAAAGGCGAAACCCTTGCATTAGAGTTAGTACATCTTTTAATTCATGGTGTATTGCACGTTCTTGGATACGACCACAGTGTTAAAATGCGCAGCAAAGAGAAATATTATTTCAAGAAATTCAGTTCTAACTATTGAAATAGTAAGTTATTTTTTCCATAATAAATTACAAAAATGCTTTTAATAGAATTCATTTCTTTAATTGTTCTTCTTAGCATGTCTGCTTTTTTTTCCGCTTCCGAGACGGCTATATTTCATCTGCCGGTTATAACGATTGACAAACTAATTTACCGCCATAAAAATCTACAAATATTGAAAAGGAGGGAACTATTTCTCGGGACGATACTTTTTGGGAATACGCTTGTTAACGTAAGCGCATCAATAATTTCAGGACAAATAGTTTACCAGATATTTCACAGCTCATACATACTAATATTAACTTGTGTTTTGACTTATATTTTACTGGTATGCGGTGAAGTTACGCCGAAACTTTATTCCCTCCGTAATGCAGAAAAAATTGCAATTAAGGCAACTCCTATTTTAAATATATTGAGATATATATTATCTCCGGTTGTGTTCCCGCTGGAAGCATTAATTTCTTTTATTTCTCCTAAAAAGCAATCAAATTTCAGTAAAGAAGAATTCAAAACCTTTATCGAATCAGACAAACAATTGAGTATGAAAGCCCAGAAGATTATATTGAATTTATTAGATTTTAAAAACTTTACCGCAGAGAATTTAATGACACCTATTACACAGTTGGAGTGTCTTGAAGATTCTAGTCTCCCGGACAAAACGTTGGTTGCAAAATTAAAACACTCCAGAATTCCAGTCTACGAAAATGATATTGCAAATATAAAGGGCATTTTCTATGTGAAAGATATGTTAAAAATAAATAACAATGAAACGTATATGTCTCTCAAACAATTAATGCGGGAGCCTTATTATGTAGAGAAATCAATGAAAGCATCGGAAGTGTTTACGGAATTTAATAGAAGACGCATTCACATTGCCGTGGTGACGGACGATTCAAAAAAGACATTGACTGTCGGAATAATTACTATGGATGATATTTTAAAAACCATAATTCTTAAATAATAATATGCTTATAATACTTATATTGTTGTTGTTCTGCGCTTTTTTTGCTGCCTCGGAAATGGCATTTATCGGGTGCAACTGGGTAAGATTGAAGAACTGGGCAGATAATAAAAAACCGGGAGCAAAGCTGGCTTTGAAATTATTACATCACCAGGAAAACCTTTTAGGAACGATACTTGTAGGAACGAATTTAACCATTGTCGGAATGAGTTTGCTCGCAAATAAATACTGGGAAAATAAAATACCGGAATTTTTAATATCCCTGATATGTACTGTAGCTATTTTTCTATTCGCTGAGATACTTCCAAAGGCTATCGTTTCAAGAGCCAAAGATAAGTTCTTCATTCTGTTTACGCCTATGTACATATTTTTTTACTGGGTTCTTTATCCTTTTATATTCATTGTTTACAGGACTGCTACAGGAATATTGAAGTTATTAAAATCAACTTCTTTGCCACGTAATTCCGTCTTTACAAAGGAAGAATTCAGGGTAGCTTCCAAACATCTTTTCTCGCTCAAGGAGCAAGGGATTATATTACGGTTAGTTGAATTCGACAGCAAGCCTGCGAGAGATATAATGATTCCATTAAATCAAATATGCGCGATAGAAATAAGTTCTTCCGTTGAAGAAGCGAAAAAAATAGCTGCTGAAACTCAATATTCAAGACTTCCCGTGTATGAAGAAACGCTTGATAAAATAGTCGGGTATATAAGAGCAAGGGATTTATTAATCACGGATGACATTAAAACTATTATTAAAGAATGCAAAATTGTAACGGAAACAAAATTACTTAATGAAATGCTTAACGAATTGAATATGGATAAGCCCGGGCTTATAATGGTAACGAATGCGAACAATAAAATAACGGGTATGATTACGATGGAAGACATCATCGAAGAGCTGTTTGGTGAAATAGAAGACGAGTACGATAAGATATAATCTTTCTCAAACAGACAAAACAATTTGCCACTAAAACACTAAAGCACTAAAAAACAGACAACAGAAAGCAACCACTCCGCCATAGCGGAGTAAACTCCGAACACAGAGAACAGATAACGAAAAGAGTAAGCAACTAAAATATGCAAGATAATACAATGCCTTTGATTTTTGGACGCCCATTGTGGAATAAAATTTTATTTATTGTTTTTGTTTTGTTAACTATTTTGGAGTTCGGGATTGATTTGCAAAGTGATTTACATTATGGTTTCTCTTTTTATAAAATATCAACGTATCTTATGGCTGTTGTTCTGTTAGATTTTTTTGCAGCTATAATGTTTTCTAAAGTAATTGTAACGAAAGAAGAATTGATTTATGAGCCAGGTGGCTTCATTTGTAAATGGTTTTTCAGAAAAAGATTAAAATGGCAGGATTATAAGTTTTATCTACATTATTGGATAGATGTGCTCCCTTCAAGTAAACACCTATATTCGTATACAACGATTTGTGCTGTTGAAAAGAAAAGCAATAAAATGCGGTTTAAGTTAAAATCAAGATATCCTGAATATATGAAAGGAATAGTAGAAGCGTTGGGAGATGCTTGTTCAGAGTCTGAAAGAGTAAGAGACTATACGTTTTGGGATTGGTTAGACGATAAGTTTGATAGATAAAAAGACGAATACTAGAATATTTGTCGCGACCTGCCCAGACTTTTTCAAATCCCTGTTAAATTAGCTGTCTTTCTTTTTCTTGTAAATCTGAGTTTATCTGCGTCCAAAAATTCTGTTTTTCTAACTTTCAATCTTTCCGTTTTTCGTGGTAATTCGTGTGGACTGTAATTCTTCTCGTTTTTATTTTTCCCCTGTCTTCTATTTGTTAATCCGTGGTAATCCGTGTAAATCCGTGGCTGAATTTTCTGTTTTTCTAACTTTCAAGCTTTCCGCTTTTCGTGGTAATCTTTGTAGTCCTGTAGTTCCATTCTTTTGCTATATTAATAGAAAATAGTCACCAGCAATATCAGCATTCCGACAAAGAGCCATACTACGTAAGAAGTTATGATTCCGGTGTGGGCTTTCCTTAACAGGTTGCCTGCTTCAACAAGCGCTTTATACATAGTATTCCAAACATAGTCCGCTAACCTGTCGCCTAATACCCAGATGATATTTGCAAATGCAAGGAAGAATCCTTTTCCCCAGAGATAGAAATCGTATTTTCCGTTTGATGCGTTATTATATATTTTTCCGAATCCCATTTCATTTTTTACGGTATTATAAAATTCTCCTCCACTGACATTAGCTGTTTCCATTTTATCGATATCTTCTCCTCCGATGAAAGCGGTAGTGGTTCTCGTATTTTTAACTCCGTTCAACAGATAAATAATTACTCCGACTATAAGTCCTACGATAATAAGTAAAGTCGCCAGTGTCGGCACCCAGTTTCCCAGAGACGGCGGTACTGAGCCAATAATTGGGTAAATAAAAGTGCTTAATGGAACTTTATACGCAAATATGCCAAACGCTATACAAAGCAAAGCAAGCACAACTACGGGTCCGGCTGTGGCAAAACTTTCTTTTTCTTTTACATCCTGAGAGTTTCTTTTCTGTCCAAGGAATACTCCATGAACCAATTTTACGAATGAAGCAAGCGTTAAAGCGCTTCCGAACATTGCTGCAATCAACCATAACACCCATATCCCCGTCCCTGACCTTCCCGATTCTATTATGCCCTGATACACCATCCACTTCGAGAAGAATCCGTTAAACGGGGGGACGCCTGAAATTGACAATGCGGCAACAAGACACGCGACAAAAGTCCAGGGTAGAGCTTTTGAGAGACCGCCCATATTTTCTATTTCCGCGCTGTTTGCGGTTTTTGCTGCTGAGCCTCCGCATAGAAACAAACAGCTTTTATATATGGCATTGTTGACCATATGGAAAAGTCCTCCCGCTATACCGATCGGAAGACCCGTACCTATACCAATGACCATATATCCTACTTGAGATACTGCGTGATAAGAAAGCAATTTCATTATGTTGTGTTGAACCATAGCCATCATTACGGCAGCAATAAGTGTAAACGAGCCGATTATCATAAGCACTAAAGACAACCCAGAATTCGGAACAAAATCAAAAAAGTTAAGACAGATTCTGGAAAGCAGATATATTCCTAATAGTTTGTCTAAAGATGCCGGCAAGAATGCCATAATCGGGACAGGCGTAGATTTGCTGGCGTCAGGTATCCACGTATGAAAAGGCATAGAGCCTGCTTTGGCAAGGGCGCCTATCAGCATCAGGATAAAAGATGTGATAGCGAGTCCACTGTTTAATGGGATTTTTGATATATCGCTCATTCTGAACGTGTGCGTTATGCTCCACAACAATAAAATTCCCAGTAATAAGCAGAAATCCGAAAACCCCATAATAAATAACCCTTTTAATGCTACTTTATAAGAGCCGAGACTTAACAAGCCATACATAGTCAGAAGCACTATTCCCCAGAAAATCACGAATATTATAAAATCGTTTGCCAGAACTGCGCCGCATCCCGCTCCAATCGTAAGAAGCAAGTATCCATAATATTCCGGGAGACGGGGTTTCTGCCCTTCATTATCAAATGAGTTATTTATGCTTTTTGTGGAATATATGGAAACAAGAAGACCGAACAAGTTGATAAATATCAGTAAGAACGCGGAATATATATATCCCCTTAAAGCAAAGTTAACTCCGATAGCCGGTATCCAAGTGTAATTTAAAGATATGTCATAGCCGGAATTAACGGCATTTAATATATAAAAAGAAAATAAAAGTCCTACAGAACTTCCGGTTATTGCCAATGCGGAACGGAATCCTTTTGAAATTTTAGGAAAAACAAGGACAAAAACTCCAAGAATAATCGGTAAAAAAATTGTTAAAGCAAGCATAGTTCCTCCTGTAATTTTAATAATCTTAATAATTACAAAATTATTAATATCCAACCACAGAGCACACAGAGAAAACAACAAAAAACAAAAACAGAAAACGAAAAGTTTGAGTTTTGAGAGCAAAACACGGAGAGCACAGAGAACTAATGTTTTCTATGCGCTCCCTATGGTTTCTTTCCGTTTGTTTCATATAATTATACATACAATTTAATTTCATTTTGTCAAATTTTAGTATTTTTATTTCGTAATTTTTTGAAAAATTCTTCCATAAGAGACTTGCAAACCGGTTCAAGAATACCCGAAACTACTTGAAGTTTAGGAGTTTTAATCTTGTAAGAGCTGACAAGTCCGCCTGCAAGGTGGTCGGCAACTCCAAATACGCATTTGGAAATACGCGCGAGCATTATTGCCCCGGCGCACATCGGACAAGGTTCAACCGTTACGTAAATAATGGCATCGTTAAGTCGCCAGTTGTTTAAAGTATTTGCGGCGCTTGTGATGGCGATTATTTCGGCGTGGGCGGTTGGGTCATTTAGGGATTCAATCCGGTTATGTCCGCGTCCTATTATTTTATTATCCAGAACAATAACAGCGCCGACTGGGACTTCTTTCTTGTCCAATGCGAGTTCCGCCTCTTTAACGGCTTCCCCCATAAAATATGCATCCGTCATAATGATTTTTCTATTTCTTCGACCGCCTGTTTCGCCTGTTCCGCATTTGGCGTTACGCCGTGCCATTTCAGAGGAGTCTTTTCCATAAACGACACTCCTTTACCTTTCTTGGTCGGCGCAATTATCATAACGGGTTTACCTTTTATCTTTTCTGCCTGTTCAAATGCGGACAAGAGTTCGTCAAAATTATGTCCGTCTTTTAATTCAATAACTTCCCATCCGAAGGCTTTCCATTTATCCGCTAAAGGAAGGGGATTTTTTATATCCGTTATTGGACCGTCTATCTGGTAACCGTTATGGTCAAGTACTACGCAAAGGTTATCGAGTTTGAATTTTGCGCTACCCATTGCGGCTTCCCAGATTTGTCCTTCATTAATCTCCCCGTCACCAAGTAAAGCATATACTCTATAGTCTAATTTATCGAGCTTCCCTGCCATTGCAATCCCGTTTGCGATTGACAATCCCTGTCCCAAAGAGCCTGTACTTGCTTCAATTCCCGGAATTTTTATGTAAGGGTGTCCCTGTAAAGGTTTTCCGCTTTTCCGTAATTCCCATAACCATTCCCGTGGGAAGTATCCCAGTTTTGACAGCACCGCATAAACCGTAGGAACGCCGTGTCCTTTAGAAAGAACGAATCTATCTCTCGACGGAAGTTTAGGATTTTTCGGGTCATATTTCATTACTTTAAAGTACAACGCGACTACAATCTCGACGCAGGACAATGACCCTCCCGGGTGTCCCGACCCTGCTTTTTCAAGCATTTGTATTATGTCTGTTCTTATTTCTTTTGCTGTTTGTTTTAGTTCTTGCATTTTAATTTTTCCTCCGCTTTCTGTGTTCACTTTGCTAATTTTTCCGCCATTTTTATTGCATTCAGCATACTTCCGGGATTAGCCGTCCATTTTCCCGCGATATCAAAAGCGGTGCCGTGATCCGGTGATGTTCTTACGAATGGCAAACCGAGAGTTATGTTTACGGCATTTCCGAATTCCTTTAATTTTAATGGTATCAACCCCTGGTCGTGGTACATTGCAACTATCGCATCAAACCCTGGTTTTGTAAATAAAGTATCTGCGGGATAGGGGCCGGAGACTTTTATGCCGTAGGATTTTGCTCTTTCAACCGCCGGACGGATAAAGTTTTTTTCTTCTTCTCCGAACTCGTCCGAATGAGGGTTTAGCGCACACACGCCGATGTTTGGCTGTTTAATGCCAAAGTTATTTACCAAAAATTCCTGGGTTAATTCTATTTTTTTAAGGATTGTTTCTTTGGTTAACGAGGAAGATACTTCCTTGATTGGGATATGAGTAGTAACAAGTGTAACACGTAAAGGTTTTTTATTTTTGGTAGTTTCGGTTCCCGCCAGCATCATTGCGAATCGTTTGGTATTAGAAAGTTCCGCAAGCAATTCGGTATGTCCGGGATAATCAAATCCTGCAAGTTTGATAGAAGCTTTGCAAATCGGTGCGGTTACGAGCGCGTTTATTTTTTTTTCTTTTATCAGGTCGTAACCTTTGAGTATAAATTGGTATGCAGCGTTTCCTGCGGTTACGGATATTTTTCCGTATTTTATGTATTCAGGGTATACGGGGATGCAATTTATTATTTCGCCGTCCCATTTGATATCACAATTTTTTTTTACGCTTTCAAGTATACCTTTTGAACCGATTATTAGGTATTTTCCGGTATCTTTTTTTTCAATTTTGTTTATGGCTTTAAGCGTAATTTCAGGACCAATTCCGGCGGGGTCGCCCATTGTTATTCCGATTTTCATATTAAAATTTTTTGCTAATCTGCGCGGTTTTGAATACGAATATCTTGTACAAATGGAACTTACAATATGCTTTTTGTATATATTTCTTTTTTAAGTTTATCTACAAGTTGTTTATAATACTTTGCCAATTTTTTCTGGTATACGAATTGTTTTAAGTCATCCCGGATATCTTCCCAGTTTGGCATTTTTTCTTCACGGACTTCAATGGGTTTAATTACCTGAACGCTCAAGGGAGTATGGAATATGGCGACATTATTTACCTGTACTTTTTCAATGGAACCGAAGGGTGTATTAGTAATAGGAATAAAAGCTTCACCCCAGCTCAGGAGTTCTATTTTTGCGGTATCTTTTAATATTTCGGGAATGGAATCCTGTTTTATCGTATCCAGGATACTTTTTACCAAGGTTACTCTTTTTTCTAATTCCAGGGAATCCGTTCTTGTCGGTTTTACGAACAGTATGAGGTCTCTTAGTTTAACCGTTTCTTCTTCTCTTGCTTCGCATTTAATAATGTGATAAGCGAATTGCGATTTTACGATACCAGCATCGCCCGGGGAAAGTTTTGCCACGACATCGCGAAATTCCGCTCCCATATCATTCTGGTTTACGACGCCAAGGTCTCCACCGGAAGTTTTTGTTTTTTCATCATCGGAATATTTTTTAACAAGTTCAGAAAAAGACTCTCCTTTTTTTGCCCTGTTTAGAAGGCTTTCTACTTTTTTATCGACTTTTTTCAGAGCCTCTCCCGAGATAGCATATTTTATAGATACGCCTAACAAACGTACTCCTGCGGGTTGAAGCGGAATTGAGTCTTTGTTGTTTTTATAGAACTCCAGGGCTTCCACGTCACCGACGGCAAGTTCTTTACCGAATTTTTTCTGGAATAACTTTTGAGTCAATAATTGTTCTTTCAATTTTTCCGAATATTTTTTGCGAATAGAAATTTCGGTCATGCCTGATTTTTCGAGTTCTGCTTTGTAAGTTTCATCCGAGGGGAACCTGCCTTTAAGGTCTAAAATGGCGCCTTCAACGGCACGCGACAACTCTTCATCTTTAATGAGTATAGTGTCGCGTTCTGCTTGAATCACTAATAATTTCTGTTCAATTAAACGGTTAAGTAATTCTTCATCGCTGATTTGGTTTGGGAGCATCGTTTTCATTTCTTCCAGTTCACTTCGTGTGATACAGGTGTTGCCTACGATGCCTACTACTTTATCAAGCGGGCTGTCTGTGACTAGACCAAACGTAAAAAATAATATTAAGTTAATCATACCGAAAACTTATTACGAATTTTCTATTATGTCAAGGTAATTCCTTTCTGTCTGATGACAGACAAGGGAGAGATTTTCACAGAACAAAAAGTCGCAGAGCTCGCAGAGGACAAAAGGATTTGCGCGAAAAATAGAAAATTATTTCCTTCTCTGCGAACTCGGCGTCGGAGTTTATCCCGCCAAGGCGGGACGGTGAAAAATCCCGTTTCCTCTCTTTTCCCCTTGACAACGTCAACAAATAGAGATATAGAGTAAGTGTCTTGTTTAGGAACACGAAATAATTTTTATCGGGTAGCTGGTCTAGCCTATTGGGAAGAGAAAAAAATGTTGACTGCAAGGAAATCCGCCTCCCTGTCCGCCTTTTTTTTGGCGGAAGGCGGAAAAAAAATATTTATCGGTTTGATGTTGGCTGTGCCGTTAAATTTATTCGCAACGTATTGGACAATTAAATATACCGGAACGGTTTCTGATATAAGTTTTCCCGACTCCCTGAACGGATGGGCGGCATTGGGCGGCGATGGCGGGGGCATATTCACAAAAGGGAAAGTTATGTGTACAAAAGATGGAGGTGAAAACTGGACTGTAAAAAATATATACGCTAGCAAGTCGGCTTATCTTGGCTCCGGTTGCAGTACAACACACGTTGCATTTGTTGATTCAAATTTTGGATGGGCAGGCGGAAGCTGGTCAACAAATGAAACTATCTCGGGTTATACGGGCAGCGGTTGGTACTTGGCATTGACGGAAGATGGTTTCAATACATATAGTTCATCAAGACATAGCGTAGTCTCACATTATCAGGGCGGGGGCATTACAAATATGGAAACGGCGGCAGGCAAATTGTTCCGGGCTTATTTCAACTCAGATGCAAAGTCTATGGATTGTTATATAAATAATAAATGGATGTCCTCATACACAATGTCAATATGTTTTATAGATGCTTACCGCGGATGGGTCTGTTGCGAAGGACGTTTATTCGGAACTACTACAGGAGTTGATAGTTTATCTCCTTTATATAATTTTCCAATGAATGATATAGACTTCATAGACAGCCTTCACGGATGGGCAGTTGGAAATGGAGGAGCGATATTATATACCGATAAATGCGGGGTTGACAGTATATGGGACACTCTGACAAGCGGAGTAACCAATAACTTAAGATGCGTAAAGTTTGTTGACTCGTTGAATGGATGGGTAGGTGGAGACGGAATCATCTTGAGAACTCGTGACGGGGGACAAAATTGGGTAACGGAATATTCGGACCTTGTTATATCCAAAATATGCGCCGTGGATACAAATTATGCATGGGCACTTTACCCTTATAGTTATTACAAATTGGGAGGCTTTGTTTTGAAATATCATCCGTATGTAGGTGTGGAAGAACCTTTGATTTCGGATCGCGCCTGCCTGACCGGTAGGCAGGGATTGCAGAATGCGGAATTAAAGATAATTAAAAATAAAATTTCCCTCTCCGTTCCGAATTCAATAAATACAAACATAAAAATATACGATTTATGTGGTAGAGAGAAAGAGACCATCTATTCCGGCACATTATCCAAAGGCAATTACACCTTTACGCCCAACATCCACAAGAGCGGGGTATATTTTGTGAGGCTGACGGCAGGTAATTATAATGTAACAAAGAAACTAACAATTATAAAATAATCTGAATTGTAGGGGCGACCCTACGGTGAGCTTAAATAAAGAAGGAAGAATATGAGAAAATATTTGATTTTATTTATTATCCTTACAGGAACAAACTTGTTTGCATCCGCACCCGACACTATCTGGACTAGAGTCTTCGGAGGCATAGGCACTGAAGAAGGCTGGAACGTGCAGCAAACAACGGACGGCGGGTATATAGTCTGTGGTTATACCTCCTCTTTTGGAGCCGGAAGCGATGACATCTACCTTATAAAAACAAACTCTTCGGGCGATACTCTTTGGACTAAAACTTTCGGCGGAACAGGTTCGGATTATGGATATTCACTCCAACAAACTACGGACAGCGGATACATCCTCTGCGGGTATACCTCCTCTTTTGGAGCGGGAGGGAGCGATATCTACCTTATAAAAACAAATTCTTCCGGCGATACTCTTTGGACTAAAACTTACGGCGGAACAGGTTCGGATTATGGATATTCAGTTCAACAAACTACGGACAGCGGATACATAGTCTGCGGTTATACTTACTCTTTTGGAGCGGGAGGGAGCGATGCATGGCTTATAAAAACCGATGGGAACGGCGACACTCTTTGGACTAAAACTTTCGGCGGAACAGGTTCAGATTATGGACATTCAGTTCAACAAACTACGGACGGCGGATACATAGTCTGCGGTTATACTTACTCTTTTGGAGCGGGAGGGAGCGATGCATGGCTTATAAAAACCGATGGGAACGGCGACACTCTGTGGACTAAAACTTTCGGCGGAACAGATTCGGATAACGGATGGTCCGCGCAACAGACCGGAGATGGAGGATTTATAGTTAACGTAATTACCTACTCTTTTGGCGCAGGGTCAGAGGATGTGTGGCTCGTCAAAACTGATTCTATGGGGAATACTTTGTGGACAAAAACTTACGGGGGAACGAGTTATGACTATAGTTATGTAACAAAACAAACGAAAGACGGAGGGTATATAATCTGCGGACATACCGAGTCCTTCGGCGTAGGACAATGTGATGTATGGCCGATAAAAACGGACTCTATCGGAGATACGTTATGGACTAAACTCCTCGGCGGAGCAGGCGAAGATTGTATCCTCTCGCTCCAGCAAACTACGGATGGCGGATACATATTGTCAGGAAGAACATCCTCTTTTGGCACGGGCAGCAGCGATGTGTGGCTTATAAGACTTGCAACCGAAGCCTCCGTGGAAGAACCCTCAATTTTGGATCGCGGATTGCAGAATGCGGAATTAAAGATAATAAAAAATAAAATTTGTTTGTCCGTTCCTAATTCTTCTTCCCCTAATAACTATTACACTAATACCCTATTAACGAATGTTCAATTAACTATCTACGACCTCTGCGGACGACCAAAAGAAGTTGTCTATTCCGGCACATTAACCAAAGGCAATTATACTTTTACGCCGAATATTACAAAGAGCGGGGTATATTTTGTAAGGTTAACAGCGGGAAATTATAAGGAAACAAAGAAGATTACGATTATAAGGTAAGTCCAGCAAGCTGGATAAGAATCTCTGCGGACTTCGTCCAAGAGCTTCTTATAAGTTAAGTGAGTAACTGAAAGAGGAGAAATATGAAAAAAAATTATTTTTTTATTCTTTCCATTTGTAGTATGTTTTTTATGATTTTTACCCTTGCCTGCAATGCCCCTAAGAAAAAACCTTATAGGTACAATTATACTTGGGTTGATACAACATGGGTTATTCCCCAGAATGATTCCATTGTATGGAAACGTGGTAAAATAATAATCCAGACACCTCAATGGGACGAAGGAGATACCGTATATGTTAATGTAAGTCATGAAAATGGTCCCTTGAGCGGACACATATCTTTTCGTGAATATAAAGATAGCAGTTACGCAGAAATTAAGGAAGATACTGTTTACAATGTTAATTGGGTCTGGATAGGAAATAATGCTTCCGATACTGTTGTATTGGCAATCGTAAATACTTCTTCCAATGATTCATTACAAGTTAAAGTTGACATAAACAGGGCTCATTGGTATACAGACCCTGCGGTTTTACCATAAATTATAAAATAATTATGACTGTAAAGAATTTAACAAGAGGGTGGATTATGAAAAAATTCTGTTTGATTGTTTTAGGGTTAATTATGTTTGCAAAAATGAGTCATGCCGTCAACAGCTGGACAGTGCAATACAGCGGAACGGTTTATGATATAAGTTTTCCTGACTCTCTTCACGGATGGGCAGCAGGGGGCATAAATAACGATCACGATGGAAGAGTCCTATTTACCAATGATGGTGGAAAAAACTGGACTGAAAAAATTATTGGGGATGTGTCAGACGCTATAACAGATTTGACGTGTATCTGTTTTGCCGACTCCTTGAAAGGATGGATAGGCGGTAGTTCAAGTGCCGGCATTTCTATTGGCAGCAACTGGTTTACTGCAAGTACAACAAATGGATTTAATACGTGGACGTATGAGGCAAGGGGAGATGTATCTTATTATAGAAGCGGAGACGTTATAGAAATGACATTAGTTTCTGGCAAGGTATTCTGGTCAGTTCACTGGAATAATAGTGGTGATGAATTTGCTGAAGTTTATGGCAATGGAGCGCATTATAGCTGTAGTTTCGGCCAAACCCCACAATCAATGTGTTTTACGGATTATTTACATGGATGGATTATATTTCCCTATACTGGGGGTTCTATAAACGGTTTTCATAGAACCGTTTCGGGCGTTAAGAATTTTTCCCTATTATATTCTATGAGCGGCATAAATGGCATAACTTTCATAGATAGACTCCACGGATGGGCAGTTGGATATTCAGGGAAAATATTATACACCGATAACGGTGGGGCAGATAGTGTATGGGATACCCTGACAAGTGGAGTAACCAATAATTTAAAATGCGTAAAATTTGTTGACTCGTTGAATGGATGGGTAGGTGGAGAAGGAATCATCTTAAGAACTCGTGATGGCGGAAAAATATGGGAAGTAGAAGCAACGGTTTCAGGCGTTATACGCAAAATATTCGCCATAGATACAATTTATGCATGGTCGTTAAATAAAACTTCTAAGGGGAACAGTATCTTGAAATATAAACCTCTTATAGGAATAGAAGACCCTTCCATTTTGGATCGCGGATTGAAAAATGTGGATTTAAAGATAATTAAAGACAAGATTTATTTGGAAGTGCCTAATAACCATTATACTAGTACACTATTAACTATTTACGATTTAACAGGCAGACTTAAAGAGACTCTTTATTCCGGCACACTAACCAAAGGCGATTACACGTTTACGCCGAATATTACAAAGAGCGGGATTTATTTTGTAAGACTAACCGCTGTTTGTCGTTCTGACACTGAACGAAGTGAAGGGGAAGAATCTAATATAATAACAGAAACAAAAAAACTAATACTGATAAAATAGAAAAAAAAGAAATATGATACGCGAATTCACGCGAATATACACGAATAAAAA
>JAQTXJ010000020.1 GCA_028688815.1 bacterium
TTTGTCATTACTTGCCTGCTTGGCATAGATATGGTGAGAACTGGAATCCGGTTTATTTGCCTTCAATACTTCCGGGATGGATATGCTGGGTGACTTATCAATTCCCAATGTTGTAGACCCCGCTTTGGCGGCAATCATAGAGCCTCTTCCCTTGATGGCGGAGGATGAAAGTTGGGTTACGGCATTGTTTAATGAGGCGGAAGAAGAACGTGAATTTGTATTTAACTTGGTAGAAATATTATTGTTTGTTGTAGATATTTTTACCGAAGATTCTTTAAGGGAAGACATACCCGGAACAGTTAAGACCTTAAATAGTTCATCATTAAAACTTGCCCTATTGTCCTGATATTTTTCCCCTTTTAGATTATTAAGAGAGTTAAATTGGGTATTTTTAAGTAAAGCAGTTTTTGTCTTCCCTTTTGAAACAGGTAGATAGTTCTTAGAAATCATATTAGTATTATTATTCATTTGTTTTTAGAGTTAATGTCTCTTATAAGTTTAGCCGCCCTGCCCGGATTCATAACGCTTAATATCTCGGAAACATTTTTAGGTTTCATTTTTGATAATAAATCAATAACGGTATTATCGTCAAGACTATCCATAATGGCACTCATTCCCTCAGGTTCCATAGATTCCAGAGTCTTGGTAAGTTTACGTTCGGATTCTTTGACGATACTGTCATTTACACGTTTTGTTTCTAATAATTGTTTTTCGAGTATTGCCTTGTCTTCTGCTTGTTTTATAGCGACATCAAGTTGTGATAAATTAGAATTTTGAGTTGTTTCATCTTGAGCGAGAATAGAGTCGGCGTTTAATTTGTTGGTGTCGGCATTAGAAAGCCTGGAAGAAGATGTATCTGTAAGTAAAGAGTCTGTCTTGAATGTATCTGCCAAAGCAACTTTTGAAGAATCTGCTTGTTTCGCTATGGTTTTTTTTGAGGCAAGCTTTGGTTTTAAGACAAAAAATCCTGTCGCTGCAAGAATAATAACAGTAGCACCTATAATTATTAATAATAACATTTTCTTGGGAGGTTTTTTTCCGGTTTTTTCTTTCTCGTCCGTTTTCTTTTCTCTGTCATCTCTTTCGTCTCTGGATTTATTTTTTTTACCGCCCAAGGCTTTTTTAGGAAATTTAATCGAAAAACCACCTTTTTTAGACTTTGTTTTTTTCCCTGCCTTGTTATCCGGAGCAGTGGATTCAGAGTTAGTTAACTCTTGCTTTTGTTCTTCGTCAGCCATAATTATATTTTTTAGTCCCGCCTTGGCGGATTATCTTATCATAATCTGATTGTTATGAACATATTTAGCACATTCGTCTTCAACAGCTTGTTCCCATTTATTTCGCTCGTAATTAAATTCTTCTATTTTTTTCTCCTTTAATTTCTCAAAGATACGTCGGGCTTTAGATGCCTCAACAAGTTCAAGTCTTTTTTGTTCGCTTAAAAGCATTCTTTCTGCTATTAATTCTTCAGCCGTTTTTATGTGAAAATTTAAAGCTAATATATACTTATCATATAATAATCTTGTATATATATCATCTTCCTGAAGCTCAGTCATCTCTTCAAGTTGGCAGGATTTATATTTTTTCAACTGGGAAGCTTTTATTTGAGCCTCGAGAAGCAACCGCATAGCTTGTGCAAGTTCTTGTTTTTTCATCTCTTCTATATTCTTTTTATAATTCATAACTTTATCAAGCCTAAATTCAAATCTTTTCATCTTTTAGTAACTCCGCCTCAATCCGCCTCAGGCGGATTTGCTAAGCTCAATTAATTGTTGAATGGTTTGCTTATATTCTGCTTTTAAATCGATTTCTTGTTCTGCAAAATCGTTAATTTTATCAATCATATCTATTGCACGGTCTATTTTGGGGTTGGAATGCCTGACATATGCCCCAATGTTTATAAGATCTTCGGTTTCCCTATGTAATGCAAGAATGTCTCTCGTTAACTTTGCTGCATTATTATGTTCTTTGGGGACAATGTCTATCATTAGTCTTGAAATACTCGAAAGAATGTCTATTGCAGGATAATGATTTGCATGGGCAAGTTTTCTTGAAAGAACAATGTGTCCATCAAGAATTGCTCTTACCGCATCCGATATCGGCTCATCCATATCTCCCTGTTCGACAAGAACGGTGTAGAATCCTGTAATGCTGCCGGTATCAGACATTCCCGAACGCTCAAGAAGTTTTGGTAAAAGTGCAAAAACCGAAGGAGTAAATCCTTTTGTTGTTGGTGGTTCTCCAATGGATAACCCTATCTCTCTTTGTGCGATTGCTATACGAGTTATGGAATCCAATAATAATAATACGTTATACCCCTTATCTCTGAAATATTCTGCTATCGTGGTAGCCGTGAATGCTCCTTTTAATCTTATAAGAGCAGGTTGTTCGGAAGTGGAAACAACCACGACCGATTTGCTAATACCTTCTTTTAAATCTTTTTCGATGAAATCTTTAACTTCCCTACCCCTTTCTCCTGTGAGTCCAATTACGTTTATATCAGCTTTGCAATACCTTGCAATCATACCCATTAATGTACTTTTCCCTATACCGCTTCCGGAAAATATTCCTATCCTTTGACCTTTTCCGCAAGTTAAAAAACCATCTATTACCTTTATCCCGGTAGGCAGAACCTCTTTTACTCTTGAACGCTTTAAGGGATGAGGAGCTACATTATATACACACCTGTTCTCTGAACTTAAAATGGGTCCCTTGTCGTCTATTGGATTCCCCAGCCCGTCTAATACCCTGCCAAGAAGAGCATTGCTGACGGGTATTTCTAATGGCTTACCTGTTGTAATAACTTCGGTGTCCGGAGAAATGCCATCCATTGAACCAAGTGGCATAAGAAGCGTATTATCGCCCTTGAAACCAACTACTTCGGTTTTTATGCTTTCTTGAGAATTGTTATTATTTATTAGATTGCAAACTTCGCCAATTCCTGCATGAAGTCCGCGTGCTTCAATTGTAAGCCCTGTTACACCGGTAACTTTACCGCTATGAGATATAAAATCCGTATTCTCTATTTTTGTTAAATATTTATCCAATAAAAGTTCTGTCATAATTTCTTTATTAGATCTCTTCTAATTTTTTAAACTTGGATTCAATAGTGGCATCTATTTTCCCAACACTGGTTTCTATTAAACAACCTCCCCGGGATATATTTTCGCCTGCTATTATTTGAAACTTTGAAACATAAGGAAGAGACGCTATCCATTCGCTTTCTTTTGATTTTATAATGTCAAAATCTACAGGGTTAACTTTAATTATAACCCTTTCTTCTTCTCTTATCCGCTTTATGGCTTCGCCTACAGTGTCAATAATTACTTTGGGATTTTCGTTTATCTCAATCTCTATAACTTTTTTGGCTATCTCTTTTACTAATTTAAATATGGTTGTTTCCGATGATTTTAAAAGTTTCTCTTTTTCCTCTAAAAAAGAATGAACTAAAAATTCTAACTTCTCTTTAGTGTTTTGCAACTCGTTCTTTGCCATTGTTAACCCTTTTTCTGTTCCTTTTATACTTCCATCCCTAAATCCTTCCTCGTAAACTTTATTCCAGAAATCTAGATGTTCAGATGTATTTTGCGTAGCCTGACGAAAAGATATGTCTTTTAAGGGCATGCTCGTTTTTATTGTATATTCCATAAATTATTATTGTTTCTTTTGTAACGTAACCTTGCCCTCTTCATCAAGCCTTCTTATTATTTCTACAACTTTTCTTTGAGATTCTTCTATTTCTGCTAATCTCAAAGCACCAAGCGTTTCAAATTCTTCCATCAACTCTTCTTTTGCCCTTTCTGATACGTTGGATAAAATCTTATTTTTTATCTTATCGTTTGCGCCTTTTAATGCTACAACAAGAGTATGCCTATCTATCTCACGAATAATCTGCTGGAGTGCTTTGTCTTCCATATCTGCTATATCATCAAATGTGAATATTAAATCTTTCATCCTGTTTGCTGTGTCCGAATCTTTTTCCCCTATAGACTTTAATATATTTTGAGCGTCTGCTCCACCAATGTAAGATACAATTGTAGATGCAATACCAATTCCGCTTGAACGACGAATCTCTTCTTTGGATGTAGCTAATCGTAGTTTCATTCTTAAACTCTGTGCTATTATATTAACTGTTTCCGGCGCAACATTATCAAGTTTGGTCATTTTTTTTATGACTGCTTCCATTGTTTCAGGAGGCAAGTCTCTCAAAATCATTGATGCTTTTGCTGGGGGAATGGTCCTTAACGTTATTGCTATAGTTTGTGGTTGGTCATTTTTTATTGCATCAAGAAGAGCAAAAGGATCTGCATTCTGAAGAATTTCCAATGCCTTTTTGTCGCTTTCCCCACCATAATCCCCTACTATTTCTGAATATTCCAAATTTCCCATTACTTGGTTTAGAAGTGCAGTTGCTCTGGTCTGGTTGCCTACAATAGGTTGTTCTGTCATCAATTCATTAAATTCGGATAATACATTTTTTACTGCTCTCGGTGGGATATTTCCAAGTTGTGCTATTTCTTTTGCTACTGATTTTATTTCCTCAGGAGATAACTGTTTTAACACTTCGACTGCAAGAGTATCATCAAGCCATGCGATAATAACTGCTGCTTTTTGTGGCCCTGATAGTTCTTCTGCCATATATTATTTATTACAAGTTCTTGGGCGATAGCCCTTAGAACTCGTTATCTTGTTTTTATTTCAGTAATCTTTTTATTACTCCCGCAAGCATATTTGGGTTCTCAGCTACGGTCTTTGAAAAGTCTTCTTTTAGTTTATTAAAATCTGTTTTTTCTTCTCCCTGTGTACTTTCTGTTGATCTACCTGCAGATGTCTGAGTGTTTGTAGCAGTTTGTCCGGCGGCGGCAGGACGATTGGAAATAGGACGACCGGCAGTGGCAGGCATAGAACCTAATAACCGTATTAAAAACATAAGAACTACAATAATTACTATTCCAGTTACTATAGGTGTTATAAGTGGTTGTATTATAACTAAAATAGGTATCCCTTCTTTTTCCGGTTTCTGTGTGTCAATAACAGGTGCTCCGAAAGGAACGGAAGTGACTTCTATAGAATCTCCCCTTGTTAATGTATATCCTACTGCATTTTTTACAAGCGATTGAAACTTCATTAGATCAGTTTCACTACGAGGAGTATATTTATAAGATTTCTTACCGTTTTCTTCTACAAGATCGTATGTCCCATTTATTAAAGCCGAAACAGAAAGCCTGTTTATGGTCCCGGCACGATTGATTACCTGCTGAACACTTTTTGTTATCTCATAATTAGTTACAGAACTTTTTTCACCACTTTGCCCGCCGGAACGTTTTTCCTCACTTCTTACTACCTGTCCTTCCGGGTCATATTTTTCGTTAGTCTCGACTATATTGGTAAAATTAATGTCTGCATTTACTTTTACGATTACATTGCTATAACCTACTGCTTTTTCAAGCAAAGATTGAGCTTTTTGCGCAAGATAACGCTCTACATCGCGTTTTGTTTCTAATTGATTGCTTGATAAAATGGCAATGTTGTCCGCTTCACTGCCAACTCCACCGTGTAAAAGTTCTCCGGAATAATCAAGTATAGTTACATTTTGTGCCTCTAAACCTTCTACGGATGAGGCAATAAGATGAGCAATGCCCTTTATTTGTGATTCAGAAAGAGGACTTTTTAATCTTAATACTACTGATGCACTCGGTGATTTCTGGTCTTCTTTAAATAATCGTTCCTTTGGTGTAACAAGGTGAACCCTTACACTGCTGACTTCTTCTATGCTCTGGATAGTTCGTACAAGTTCTCCCTCAAGTGCACGTTTATAATTTATTTCTTCCACAAATGCAGTTGTTCCAAGGTTGTTTTTGTCAAATATTTCATAACCTACTGTCCCACCCTTGGGAATTCCTTTAGATGCTAAATTTAGCCGGGACTCATAAACTTGAAGTTCAGGAACAAGAATTTTTGTGCCACCATCCGTTATTTTGTAAGGGATGCTAAGCTCTTTAAGGTTTTTGGTTATCTCGCCTGCTTCTTTTAAACTGAGCTCAGAATAAAGAGTGACAAATTTTTCATTTTTGCTTTTCATAGTTGGAACAACCATAAAAGACGCTACCGCTGTTATGATTATCCCAATAAAAAGAATTTTCTGTAATATTCCAAGCTTGCTCCAGAATTTCATAGAATTATTTTAAATAAAATATCTCCCCGTTATTATGTTTTTCATATTATTATACTTTAATATTATATCTGTGTGCGCATTACTTCTTCGTAAGCCGTCTGTAATCTATTACGAAGTTCAAGCATAAGTTGGAAGCTTATTTGCGCCTCTTGAGTCGCTATCATTACCTTATGAATGTCTACTTCTTTCCCTGAAGTAAATTTCTCTATGGAATTGTCCGCTTCCTTTTGCAAGTCATTAACCTCTTTAACAAAATTCTCTAAAACGGATTTAAAGTCAACGGATTTGTCTGATTTTGCCGCTTCTAATTTTGCAAGAGCTTCGAATTGAATTCTACTAATTTTATCCATTAAACCTCCTATCTCCACTTAAGGCGGATACCGGGATCGTACTCTGTACTCTACAATCCCAAATCCAAAGTCTAAAATCTAAAATTTGCATTTTTTTTATCTCCCTATGTCAAGTGCTGTTCTTGCCATTGATTTACTTGCATTAATTGATGCAACATTTGCTTCATAAGCCCTTTTGGCTATTACCATATCCGTAAGCTCTTTAGTAATATCTACATTAGGTAATTTTACGTAACCATCTTTATCTGCATCCGGATGAGAAGGATTGTATACTGTCTTAAATGGAGTAGCTGTGTCTTCAATTACTTCATCTACCTCTACACCCTGTTTTTGTTGTGTGGACTCTGATCTCATAGCGTCAAGCGATGGCATATGACGAGGATGCGTCAAAGAAAGAGGCGTTTTTGTAGCTTCTAGCCCACTAAGATGCTGTGAAAAATTATCTTCCGATTTCAGTAAAACCTCGTGTCTGCGATAAGGTCCACCCGTAAAACTACGAGTCGTATTTATATTTGCAATATTGTTTGCTATTTGATTTAGTTTGACACGCTGTGCATACAGCCCGGATGCACCTATGTCAATTCCAGGAAACCACCCCATATAATAACCCCCATTTTTTTAATTATTGTCTTCTTATACTTGCCGATAAAAGTCTGTATTTGAAAGAAATTAAATTAACATACGTATCCCAATTTAAAGAATTCTTTGCAAGTTCAACTATTTCTTTATCTATCTCTATGTTATTTACTTTTCCGGCCGGAATCGGAGCAGTTGAAGCTTCAACCACGGGATTTATGTTGTGAATGTCATTATTGGCTCTGCCAACGGGTAGATGATTTTGATTTGTGCGTGTCCCGGCCAATTTGAATCCAAGCTTTTCATCAAGAAGCTCTTCGAATTTTACTTTTGACGCAGAATACCCCGGAGTGGAAACATTGGAAATATTCTGGGCAATTACCTTGTTTCTCAAAGAACTAACATCCAACCCTTTTTTTGTAGCATCAAAACCTATATCGTTAAAAATACTATTCATTATATATATTTATAATAGCAAATTTCATGCCAAAATTTACACTACCTATAATAGGTATATAAAATAATAAATTCATAAAACTATTTTTTTTACGATAGGCAAAAAACTCCACCTGTTAGTCAATTATTTCCCCATCTTTTTTATATTGCCTGATTTTTTCTCTTATTGTCCGGATACTTACTTTTAACATTTTAGCTGTATTTGTCCGGTTCCCATTGTTCTTTTTTAATGTCTCTATAATAACCTTTTTTTCTATTTCATCTAAGGATAATCCAATAAGTCCATTTAATTGGACATCATTAGAGTTATTAGATAGATTGAGGTGTGAAGTGAGAACCGAGGGAGAAGAATTAAGAATGACTGCTCTCTCTATTACATTCTCAAGTTCTCTTACATTTCCGGGCCAATTATAGTTTAAAAGAATTTTTAATGCATCTGTTGAAATAGAATTTACCTGTTTATTGTAAAAAGTAGAATATTTTCTTAAAAAATAAGCCGCAAGAACGGGAATATCTTCTTTTCTTTCTCTCAATGGGGGAATATTAACACTTACTACATTTAACCTGTAAAAAAGGTCTTCCCTGAGTTTTTGTTTCTCAATGGCTTCTTTCGGATTAAGATTTGTTGTGGCAATTATCCTCACATCTACTTTTATTTCTTCGGAACCACCTACTCTGAAAAACCTGAATTCCTGCAATACACGAAGCAATTTTGCCTGAAGCATAAGTCCCATCTCTGAAATTTCATCAAGAAGTAATGTTCCTCCATTGGCCAGTTCAAATTTTCCTTTTCTTTTTTCTAATGCTCCGGTAAAAGCTCCTTTCTCATGACCAAAAAGTTCGCTTTCTAACAACCCCTCGGAAATAGCCGCACAATTTATTGAAATAAAAGGTTTGTCTTTGCAATTACTCTCGTAGTGTATTGCTCTGGATACAAGCTCTTTCCCGGTTCCTGATTCTCCATATACTAAGACTGAAGCCCTGCTTTTTGCAACCGCCCGAATTATCTCGTATATTTCTTTCATTCCCTCGGTTCTTCCAACAAGAGGTCCAAAACCGTAAGATAAGTTTGCACGCTCAACTTTCTCCTGTAAAACCTTGTAAGCCCCTTCTAATCGTTCTGCAGCAACGTTAAATTCAGAAAATAATTCCGTTAATTTTGCCATAGTAGATATTATAATAGCAACAAATGTGCCAATATACAAAATTATTCATACCACTACCCTAAAACCCACATCCAACAAATAGTTACGCCATTATACAAATCAACATGTCCTAAATAACCACAGGGGCAAATTGACACAACAGTATGTGGCGATCTGCCCCCAAGTCGTATTGCTTTGACAATAAACAGTCTCAAGGTGTAGCTTTTTGCCTTGCTTTTCGGTGTGGCTTTTGTTCTCATATGTCAATTTGCTACACTGTTCTATTTGGCCACAGTGCAGTGTGGCGATTTGCCACGAAGTCGTCTTGCTTTAAGAATAAACAATCTCGAGGTGTGGCTTTTTGTCTTGTGTTGCAATGTGGCATTTTGTTCCTATATGTCAATTTGCCACACTGGGGTTTTAGGCGACAGTGTAGTGTGGCGAATTGACACTATGCTGTTTTATGTTGTTAATTAAGGGGTTTGGGGTGTGGTTTTGTGCTACACTATTGTGGTTGATTTTATTTGTGTTGGGGTGTGTTTAATGTATGGTTTATGTTGATTGAATTGTTTTGTTTTTGTGTTGGTTTATTGTGTTGTGTTTTGTGTTTGGGATGATGGGGATGTTATCTTATATCTTTTGAGTTTTCTGTATAATGTTTTGCGATCTATGCCTAGTAGTTTTGCAGTTTTGAGTTTATTGTTGCCTGTTTGGGCAAGTGTTCTTTGGATGAGGCTTTTTTGTGTGTCATCCCATAAAACGGATTTTCGACTTGGCATGAATCCTTTGCTTCCTCTTATTTTTAAGGGAATATCGGTTAGTTTGATTAAACTGTTGCCGCTGCTTGTAACACAAGCGCTTTCTATTACGTTTTCTAATTCTCTAACGTTTCCGGGCCAATCGTAAGAGCATAAAGCTTCAAGAACTTCGTCCGAAATCTGTTTTTTATTTTGTCCTTTGGTTAAAATTAAGAAGTGTTCAATTAGAAGAGGAATGTCTTCTCTTCTTTCTCTAAGTGGAGGGACTATTATAGAAACTACAAACAGTCTATGAAAAAAATCTTCTCTTATTTTTCCTTGTAAAACGGCTCTTTCGAGATCTTTATTTGTTGCTGTAATGATGCGACAGTCAATTTTGTAGTTTTGGGCGCTTCCAATAGATCTGACTTCTTTTTCTTCAAGAACCCTCAAGAGTTTTATCTGAATGCTATGTGGTATTTCTGCTATTTCATCAAGAAATATAGTTCCTTTTTCGGCTGCTCTAAAAATGCCCGGATTATCGCGAGATGCTCCGGAATATGCGCCTTTTACATGGCCAAATAATTCTGTTTCGAGCAAGCTTTCCGGAATAGCGCTGCAATTTACAGGTATAAAGTTCGCGTCTTTACGAAGGGAAAGATTATGGATGGTTTGTGCTATCAATTCTTTGCCGGTCCCATTTTCTCCTTGAATGCATACTGTGGAGTTTGTTGGTGCTACATTTAAAATTTCCGAATAGAGTTGTTGCATTTTGGGAGAAACTCCTATTAATAACCCCAACCCGGTTCTCTCAAAAGGCTGTTCTTTGTTTACTACTTTATTTACGCTTTCTAACACTTCTTTTTTATTGAGAGGTTTTATTAAATAATCTAAAATCCCAAACTTAATACCGCGAATTGCAATCTCAACTTTTGGAACTGTAGATGTTAAAATAATATTTATATCCGGATTCATAGCCATCTTAAATTTCTGAAAAATATCTATCTCGATTTTATCTTTGTTTTCTGTATCAAAGAAGGCAATATTAAAAAATATACTTTCAAGAAACTTAAAAAAATCTTTTACGTTTGTACACTCTACTATTTCGAAATTAAAATCTTTTAGAATATTCTTTAGCGTGTTGCATACTTCGTAAGAGGAATCATAAACAAGAACTTTATAATTATTATTCATAAAGGATTTATCAGATACCCGTCAAAGCGGGATGTCCCATTTTCTATTTTCTAATTATGCTTTTGGTTTTTCCTCGTATTCACAATCTATATGAATCTTACGCCCACAAGTACATAATATGTCTATACTGTTAACTATGCCATTTGCTTTGTTTATACTTATTCCGGGCTCCTTTAACTCTGTATTATTCGGGGCATCTACAGAAAGGGACGATCGAGAAGAAGATAGTCCTATGTTTTCTTCCCCTTCAATTATAATCTTATCTCTTTTGATAATCGCCATTCTGTTAAAACAATTAATCTTAATATTTAAAAAGTCAAGCATTTTTATAATCCGTTCTTGTGATTAAAAAATAGTTAGTTCTTTGCCTATTAGATAGGAAAAAATTTCCACATTGAAAATATTTTTGTATTTTAAATAAAGCTTTAAATGTTTATAATATAAGAGAGTTCAGAATATTTTAATAAATGACACGGAACTTGCTAATTTAAAAAAGGCATTAGGAATAAATGAAAAAAATATTATTTATAGCACACGATTTGTATCCTCCTTTAAGAGGCGCAGAAAAAAGTAGTTTAACCCTGCTTGAGCATTTAAGCGAAGAGGGTTTTGATACCTATGCTTTTTGTATTGAAAAGAACAGAAGCAGAAAAGTAGAAAGGAATGGTGTAACGGTAAATACTTTCAGCGAATTGCTAAGCCTTACAAAAAGTATAGAAACTTTATTGCCGGATATCATATTTACGCAGTTTGATCTTGCTCCCTTTGCAGTCAGTATCGCCAAAAGGTTAAATATTCCGGTGGTCCTTTTTGTTCATGGTATGGATTATTTCTGTCATGTCCCTTTATATGCAGAGATATGTGACAGAAATTGTAAAAACTGTAATTATTATAATTTGTATGAAACTACGCTCGTAAGAAATCGTGAGATGCTTCAACAGGCAGATGCTATTATATCAAATTCCGAATATACAAGACAAGTGTTAAAGGAGTTTACAAATATGGATTCGGAAGTGATTTATCCGTTTATCAATTATGATGAAATTATATGCGAAGAGATATTTGTACCTCAGAAGTATATTACTATGTATCAGCCTGAAGTCCGTAAAGGTATTTTAACTTTTTGTGAAATTGCCAGATTAATGCCGGAAGAACAGTTTTTGACTGTAGGGCATGGAATAAAGCTTAAACTCCCAAATGTAAGATATATGGGATATACTCCTCCCAAATATTTTTATTCTACTACTAAATTATTAGTTGTTCCTTCAGTAATAGGAGAAACTTTTGGTATGATAATTGTAGAAGCCCTGCTTAACGGGATACCTGTCGTTGCCGGAAGAATCGGAGGAATCCCTGAAGCTGCGGGACCGGGCGCCATATTAATAGATGATTTCTTAAATCCGGACAAATGGGTAAAAGAGATAAAAAGGGTTTTGAATGATGAGAAACTAAGAAAAGAATTAGTAGAAGACGGTAAGATTTATATAAAAACACATTTCAATCCTAAAAAGGAATTTCAAAAACTGAGAGCAGTAATAAGTAAAGTCGGAATCTCCTGCAAAGTCTGAAAATATGAGCGATGCAAAAGATTAAATCCGCAACATCTTATGCAAAATTCAAAAGAAATAAGACAAGAGTAGTTATATTTGAATGGGATTATTATATTGTCAAGGAATGCGCTACTGCATTTGAAAGACTTGGCTGCGAAGTTCGTAAAATAACTGTTAACAAGAAAGATGCCTTCCTAAAAGAACTTCTGGTTACGTTATGTGAATTTCAACCGGATTTCATATTTACCGTAAACCACGAGGGATTTGACTGTGAAGGGAAAATTACGGGATTGTTAACCGAGTTAAAGATTCCTTATGCAATATGGTATGTAGATTCTCCGAGATATATTCTGGAAGGTTATGACAAAGAAAATGTTTCTCCTTATGCCAATGTATTTGTGTGGGACTCTTTATATGTTTCCGAACTTCAGGAATCCGGATTTAAAAAAGTTAAGTATTTACCCCTTGGAACTGACCCGGAAATATTTAAACCAATGGAAAATATACCCGGTAAATATGTAACGGATATAAGCTTTGTTGGTGATTCTATGATAGACTCAGTTGATAAGTGGAAAAAGAAAGTCTCAAATATTAATGAATGGGAAAAACTATCTGATGAAACCTTAAAATTATTATATAATAAAAGTGGAATTTTCCCAGGCAAGGCATTAAAACAAATATCTGAAAACCTGAAAATAGAATTGCCGATTGATAAAGGAAAATTAACTGAACTTGAGTCTTATATTGCATTAAAAGCTACGTTTAATAAAAGACAGGAAGTTTTGGAGAATATTTTGCCTTGTGGATTAAGAATATATGGAGATGCGGGTTGGCATAAACTTTTCAAGAATGTAACATTGTTACCTACCGTAAACTATTATACACAATTACCTTTGGTTTATAACGGGAGTGGAATAAATGTAAATATTACAAGTTTTCAAATGCCGGAGGGATGCAATCAAAGGGTATTTGACGTTCCTGCGGCGGGCGGGTTTCTTATCACGGATGAACGTAAGACTTTGACTGATTTGTTTATTCCAAAAGAAGAGGTGATAACTTTTAAGGATAAGGAAGAATTAAAAGAATTGGTTAACTTTTATCTTCAGCATTCAACTGAAAGAAAAAAGATTGCAAAAAAAGCAAGACAAAGAGTTTTACAGGAACATACTTATGTTCATCGTGCAAGTAGTATGATAGATACTATGAGAGAGTGGAACAAAGAATGAATACAAACAGACACGGGGACGCGGAGAATGGGAGAAAGTTAAAGTTTTAATGGAAGTTTGACGATAATAAAAGGAATATAGATAAATAAAAATTTATGCCAAATTTAGAAAATAATAAAGAGTGGAATATTCCTAATTTTCCTACCTTTCTGGTGGTTGAGACTGTTGCGGGAGGCAACTTGAAATGCAAGAATCTTTTACACCTATGAACATCAAAACCGTTCATATGGATATAGTAGGAAATTGTAACTTACGTTGTCCTTCCTGTCCAAGAGGAAAAGGGAAAATCATAAATGATAAAACGTTACCGTTTATGAGTCTAAATTTGTTCAAAAAGATAGTTTCAAAACTTAGAAATGACTACCCACAAGTTAAAGATATTGACATATATAATTGGGGCGAGCCACTCTTGCACCCTAATCTTGTTGAACTGATTAGTTTTGCAAAATCTTTGCAATTTGAGGTTAATATCAGCAGTAATTTAAATAAGACGGTTGATTTTTATGAAATTATGCAATATAACCCCAAAAACTTCTGTATAAGTCTTTCGGGTTGGTATCAAAATACTTACAATCGTTTTCACGCGGGAGGTAATATTGAGAAAGTGAAAAGGAATATGCAACTTTTATCCTTAGCAAAAGAACAAGCAGGTGCAACTACGAATGTGTATATATATTATCATAAATATAGAACTAATCTCGTGGAGATGAAATTGGTGGAGAAGTATGCGAAAGATTTGGGCTTTGGCTTTGTGACCTATTACGCAAAACATATGGTATTTGAGGAGCTTATAGCTCTTGCCGATAACTTTATGGGGAAAAATAAAGATGAATTCATAACCTCTGAATATTTATTACCTGTGTTGCCCGCTATGGAGATTGCGAAAAAATACATGATGCCTTGTCCCTTACTTTACAATCAAATTGCATTTACTTACAAAGGCGAAGTTCTTCAGTGTTGTGGGACCTTTGAGCCGGAAGGCATAGTTGGAAATTATCTTGATATGAATACAGACGAGATAGCAAAAAAGCGGATATCTAATCCTATATGTTCATCCTGTATATCTTACGGTGTGAGTTCTTATAGTTGCCAAATACCCGGGTTGATGGAAGAATATGATGAATTGGTAAATAACTTACAAAAAAACAGAAACGAACAGGTACTGCAAATTTGTGAAAAGGATAATGTTGGTAAGGTAACTCATAAAATTAAACAAAAAGGAGTTCAAAACAAATTAAAAATGGAATCTACAGGAGAAAGATTAGTCCCGGATACTCCGGAGAGAGAAAGTTTATTTTTTGAACATATTACGCGGTATATGTTTGCCAGTCAATATGTGAAAGGTAAGACAGTATTTGATGCAGGTTGCGGATGTGGATATGGTTCGTATCACCTTTTAAAAAGTGGTGCGAAAAAAGTTACCGGAATCGATATTTCCAAAGAAACAATAGAATATTGCAAATCTCATTATGAAAATGAAAATCTGGAGTTTAAAGTAATGAATGCTGAAAAACTGTCTTTCCCGGACAAAGTATTTGATGTTGTGGTGTCTTTTGAAGTAGTAGAGCATTTGGAAAACCCTGAAATGTATTTATCAGAAATAAAAAGAGTATTAAAACCGGATGGAATATTGGTAATTTCTACTCCTAATAAGAAAATTTATACGGATGCCGTTGAAGACTGGAAAAATCCTTTTCATCTTCATGAGTATTATATTGATGAATTTGAGGTTTTTCTAAAAAAATATTTTACCGAAATAATTTTTTGGGGGCAGGACTATTTTGAAGGGATGATCATAGAAAAGCAGTTTTTAGAAAAGAATAAGGGGACTCAAACAACAGGTTTTAAGGTTCTTCCGATGCATACGCAGCCTACGTGGAAAGATTCGCTTGAGAAAATTCAAGCATTTGAAAAGTTTATTTATATTATTGCTGTGTGTGGAAAAGTTGAAGAACAAAATGTTTCAATGAATCATTTAATATATGGATTCCCACTAAAATATATAGAAGAAAAGAACAATAAATCAAAAGAGCGTGTGCAAAATGAATCTTCCCAAGAAACAAGTAAAATTATTCAAGAACACGAAAGTATTATTCGAGCTAAAGAGGACATTATTAAGGAAAAAGATAAAACTATTGACGAACTTAAAGCAAAGGGAAGAGAAACGGTACAAAACGAATTAGATACTATGGCGAAATTTCAAACATATATTAAAAGATTGAAAGAATTGTACGAGAAACAAATAATGTTGTTAGAAGAAGAAATAAAAAAAAAGAAATGAAAAAAGAAAAAATTATTTTACAAACAAAATAAGCCATAAAAGAATTCTATAATGACATTTTCTGATAAAATAACTAAAATCCGTCAATTAATTACAACCGGAAAAACAGAAGAAGCAACAGTTAACTTAGAAGCCCTTCTTAAATTGTACCCAGATATTAAAGAACTGTATCCAATGATATGTAAACTTTACATTAACGTTAAAAAGTTTGATATTCCAACAGAATGGGTAAAAAAAGCGATTGAAGTCGAGAGGGGATTAGAAAATATATTGAAAAATTTTGGCTATAATGAATGTGGAAATATGGGATTTTCAAAAAGAATAATTATAGTTCAACAACTGATAGAAAAAAACAATATAGAAGAAGCCATAACAAGATTAAAAGCCCTTTGCGTTAAGTATCCTGAACGAAAAGAATTGTATATTATTTTATACGAACTTTATGTTCGTACTAGCAATATAGAAAAAGCTATAGATTGTCTTAAAACAAATAAAACGCCTTATTGTAATGTTTGTGGTAGCCCAAAAGGGTTCTTGGATTCTGACCTTGCACTAAAAGAGCTTATCAATACTGTATGTTGTGAGTATAACAATAAAGCTAAACTGCTGGAATATCGGAGACAGGGATTAAATTGTTTAAATTGTAGTTCTAATAGTAGGGATAGAATGCTAGTATATCAACTTGCGGAATGTTTAGGCAAAGAAGATGAACCAATGGTATTCTGGACGCCAAACAAAAAACTTAAAATTCTTGAAATAAGTGGTGGAAGACCCCGTTGTAAAATTTTAGAACAGAAGTTTGATTATTTAGATACGGAGTATATACCGGAAAAAGTCGAGGAGAATATAAATTCCTGTAAATATGTGGATGTTCAGAATCTGCCTTTTTCTTCGAATTCTTTTGATATTGTTATCGCAGCAGATGTTTTTGAGCATGTTAGATTGGATGATAAGGGATATTGCGAGATATTTAGAGTGCTTAAAAGGTTCGGCAAATTTTTCCTTTCATTACCAATACCGATAGAAAGTCCAGCAAAAACCACAATTATACGAGTCAAACCGGAAGGAGAAAAAGATGTTTATCTTTTACCGTCTGTATATCATGGAGGACACACATTAGTTTATAGAGATTATGGAATGGATTTATTAGAAAAACTTAAAAAATTTGGTTTTACTGTAGATTATAAAAAAAGCGAAATTAAAGAACATAAGATTTCCAAACAACATTTTATTGTATGCAGCAAAAATTTGTAAAAGAAGAAATGAAAGAAAAGAATTGTTATACAAATAATAAGCCATAAGGAAAAAGTGTAATGCCAGTTTCTGATAAAATAAATCATATCCGTCAATTAGAGAATAGTGGAAAGTTGGCAGAAGCAATACTCAGATTAGAAAGTTTAATAGAGGCTCATCCTGAGATGGATGAGTTATATCCGATGGTATGCAAGCTATATGTTAAAGTGGGGAAAGTAGATGTCTCTCCGGAATGGATAATGAAAGCAATGAAAGTAGATAAAGGTTTTGAAAAATGGCTTAACGAAATGAGCCAAACTCAAGACATTGAATGTACAGAAGAACCACATTCCAGAAACGTTGAATATATTAATTGTGACTTTTGTGGAGAAAACGATTACGAAATAGTATATCAGGAAAATCCTTCCAATGTGGTGAAATGTAAATCTTGCGGGCTTGTATCTTTTAACCCTCAACCATCTGAGGATGACCTGAAAAATTACTATAACATTTTTCATGATGAGAGTATATCTAATATAGATAGTAATATTTTACCCAGAATTTTATCCAGAAAGGGACAATTGAAAGAAATTGAACAATATATAACCAATAAAGGAAAAATATTAGATATAGGATGTGCAAATGGCGAGTTTCTAAAAGCCGCTCAGGAAGAGGGGTGGAAAGTGAAAGGATTTGAGACCTGTCCTGAAACTGCAAATTATGCCATTGAGAAACTTGGATTGGATGTAGTTATTGGAAGCAATTTTGTTGACGCGGGGTTTTCTGCTAATGAATTTGACGTAATTACTATGCAACATGTGATTGAACACCTGAAAAACCCATTGTCAACATTGAAAGAAGTGCACAAAGCTATTAAATCTAATGGTCTGTTATGGATTAGCACTCCTAACTTTGATTCTTTTATGGCAAAGGCGCAGGGGATAAGATGGGAATGGAAAGCGTGGCCTAATCATTTATATTACTTTACTCCGAATACTATGCGAAAATATCTTGAGAAAACGGGTTTTGAAATCCTGAAATTGTATGCCAGAAGCGCTGGAGGTTCCATTGAGACTTACATTAAGCTTATTCAAGAGCGATTATTCATAGATGACTCCAAAACTGCTTTGCAAGTTATAGAATATTTAGATAAACTTGACATTAATATGGGATTTGAAATGGTTGCTATTGCAAAGAAATTATGAAAATAGCATTAATCCAGACACCGGCATGGGGAAGACAGAGTCCTCCTTTTGCTATAGCTTGTTTATCTGCTTATTTGAAATCATATGGTTATGAAGTTTATAAAAGGGATATTAATATTGAATTGTATGATGAATTTAAGGATACTAAATATGCAGATACGTGGACGTTGAACGAAGGATTTTGGGGAGATATCCAATTAGTAAGCGATTTTGTAAAGACTCATAAGAAATTAATAGATAGATATGTGGATGAAATTTTGGAATCAGGTTCTAAAATAATTGGTTTTACAATACTATGGTCTACGGAACAAATGAGTTTGACTTTGGCGTCCGAAATTAAAAAGAAAGATCCGAGCAGGATTATCGTTTTTGGTGGTCCCCAGGCATCAAGAGGCGTAAGGGGAGAAGAATTTGTTTTGAGACATGAAGTGGATTTTGTAGTTCACGGGGAAGGGGAAGAAACTTTGTATGAGTTGGTTAAAGCTATTGAAAAAGGAAAAGCGTTTGAACCAATAAAAGGCGTACTATTTGCTAAGAATGGAAAAGTTTATTATGGTGGAGACAGACCTCTAATCGCAGACCTCAATTCTTTGCCTTATGCCGATTTTTCTGATTTTCTGTTTGAATTATATAAAGAGCCCGTAATGTTGCCGGCTACAACTTCAAGAGGGTGTCCGAATAATTGTGTTTACTGTGATGAAAAAGTGTTTTGGTATAAGTTTAGAAGCAGGACAGGGGAGAAAATTTTTGAAGAAGTAAAATACCAGATTTCTAAATATAACATAAAAAAAATTGAATTTACTGATTCTTTGGTAAACGGTAATGTTAAAGCACTTGAAAAATTTTGTGATCTCGTAATAGAAAACAATCTCGGTATTGAATGGATGGGACAAGCAACCGTTCGTCCGGAAATGACATTTGAATTATTGCAGAAAATTCATAATTCAGGATGTTTTCATCTTTGTTTCGGTATGGAGCATTCTTCAAAGAAACAATTACTTAAAATGGGAAAAATATTGTGCAAGAATGCCGATTTTGATAAATTTATCAAAGATTGTTACAAAGCGCAATTGGCAATAGGATTGAATTGGATGTTCGGCTTCCCGGGAGATACGGAAGAAGACTTTCAAGCTGATTTGGATTTTTTTACAAGAAATGCGGACTATCTACGACCTTGCTGTTCCGTTAATCCCAGTCTTGGTTTTTGTGGGTTTACAACCGGTTGTTATGCATATTCTCATCCCGAAGAATTCAACATAGAAGTAAGCGATAACGCTGTTTACTGGAAGACTAAAGATGGAAACAATAATTATGTAATTCGTTTAAATAGATTTCAAAAATTTACCAGCCACCTCGAGTCATTGGGTATAGTATTAGGTTTCAAACAACTGCCGAATGAGAATAAACTCATAGGCGATTATTATTTTTGTGAAAAGGAATATCAAGAAGCGGCTAAGTTTTATGAAAAATCTTTAATTAAAGAAACATTTAATACTGAAATGTTTAATAAACTTTCTGCTATATATGCGGAACTTAACAAGAAAAATAAAATTATAGACAAGTATATTAAGCTTGAAAAAAGCTGTAAAATTAAAGATAATAATCAGAAAATAGAGGTAAGAAATATTATGAAAAAACATTTTCCGTCTTTATCGGACGAAAGTCTTAAAAATAAAATTATGGACGCGGATGTTGTGCTTGTTCAAGCTCCGGCATGGGGAATAAGTACTCCGCCTCTGGCATTAGCCAGCTTGACTGCTTATATGAGACATAAAGATTATAAAGTTCTTGCTTTAGATTTAAATATAGAACTTTATAAATCGAGAACAGGTAAATATAGAGATGTTTGGGAATTAGAAAAATCGCTTTCATTCTGGAATAATCCGTCTATAGTAAATGAATTTGCGGAATATCATAAGAAGTATTTAGATGACCAGATAGATATAATATTAGGTAGTGGAGCAAAAGTTGTTGGATTTTCAATATATTTCTCTTCACTCTATATTAGTCTTTATCTGGCAAAACAAATTAAGAAAAAGAACAACAAAATAATTATTGTATTCGGTGGACCTCATGTAAGCAGGGACTTAGCAGGGAAAACAATTGTTAAAGACGAAAATGTAGATTTTATAGTTCAGGGAGAAGGCGAAGTTACTTTAGAAGAGATTGTTAAAAATCCAAAAGTAGATTTTTGTGAAGGGACACTTATCTGCAAAAATGGAGAAGTGGTTGATTGCGGGGATAGAGAGTTAATTAAAGATATTAATTCTTTGCCAATGCCGGATTTTTCAGATTATGATTTTAATGATTATAAAGAACCATTTAAAATTCCAATTATCTCCAGCAGGGGATGTTGTAATAAATGTATTTATTGCAATGAACGTCCTTTCTGGAAAAGATTCCGATTCAGAACGGCAGAAAATATGTATAAGGAAATGTTGTATCAATTGGAAAAACATCCGAAAGGAAGCTTCTTTGATTTCCAGGATAGTTTAGTAAATGGAAGCGTTAAAGAGTTGGAAAAACTTGCTGACTTCATAATAAAAGATGGGCTGAAAATTCAGTGGAGCGGCCAGGCAATTATGAGAAAAGATATGACTTATGAACTCCTACTGAAATTAAAACAATCAGGGTGTGTAGCATTAGGCTACGGAATGGAAACTGCTTCAGTTCCTTTAATGTTAAAGGCGGGAAAATTATTGGCAAAAGATATTTCTCCCGAAAAAATAGTAAGAGATGGCTATAAAGCAGGTGTTAGTTGTGCGGTTAATTTTATGTTTGGTTTGCCCGGGGAAACAGAAGAAGATTTCAGAGAGACGCTTAAATTTTTAAGAAGAAATAAAGACTATATTGGCACGATTAATCCTTGTCCTGCATTTTGCAGCTTTGCGCCCGGGACTTATGCTTATGACCATCAGGGAGAATTTGATATTGATTTTAGTAAGGGAGGCGAGTATTGGGAATCAAAAGATGGTTCCAATACCTATTTAATCCGTTTACGGCGATTTGAAGAGTTATGTCAACTTGCGTGGGATTTGAAAATCCCGAGCGTTTATCCTGCTCCGAAATTATTAAACAGAAATGAGCTTATCGGTAATTACTACTTTAATACGGGAAAACCGGAAAAAGCAATTCCATATTTTATTAATTCCATAGAAAAAGAATCCCGAAATATCTCTATTATTCAAAACCTTGCATCTTGCTATCAAAAAATCGGCTTACAAGATTTATATGAAGAATGTTTAAAGGAAATTAAAGAATGGGGAACAGGGAAAGATACAAAAACTAACGAAAAAGTTCCGGCTGTAACGGGAATCGACAAAGAAATAAATGAAGCGGAAAACTTTATAAACTCAGGAGATTACGAAAATGCAATTTTAAAATTGGAAAATATTTTATCCGCACATCCAGAGTCAACAAAAGTTTATTCAATTCTATGTAAATTATATTTTAATACCGGGAAGTTGGATTTTCCTAAAGAATTGCTTCAAAAAACATTAAGCATTGACCCCGATTTGAAAAAATGGGTTGTTGAACTCGGTAAAAGATGGGTATCCGAAAAAAAATTACAGGAGGCCTGTTTATTATTTGTGAAATTATTGTCTTGCGTTCCGGATGATTATGAAATCTGGGATATTACAGGTGTATCAATGGTTTCTGTAGGTAAGTTTCAAGACGGGGAAAGTTGTTTCAAAAAATCCATTTCAATTAAACCGGATTACATTGATGCGTATGTTAATATGGGATACTTATGCAAAATGCAAGGCAAGATAGATGAAGCGATTGCATATCTGCGTAAAGCGCAAAATATAGACCCTTCTTTAATAAATCTGTATTATGAGATAGAAGACTTGCACAAAGAGCATAATATTAAAGGGTATCCATTTAAGTATCTTTTAGAGAGTATTAACAACACTATTCAAAAAGGAATTCCCAAAATAGATAATACAATAAATCTGGGAAAAGGCCCTGAAGAACTTCATATGGAATTAACTTACAGGTGTAATTGTAAATGCACTTTTTGTGATTTGTGGGATAAATACAGTAAATTCCCGGAGTTAGAGAAAAAACAATTAACACTTGAAGAAATTCAGAAGTTTATCGGAGATTCCAAATATCTTAAAAATGTTAAATCTATAGTCCTTTCCGGCGGAGAACCTTTTTTGAGAAAAGATTTTGTAGAAATATGCGGTTGCTTAACAAAACATTTGCCGGAAGCAAGTATTGGGATTTTGACGAATAGCATGGATGCCAATTTAACAATGAAAAAACTTGTGGAAGTAAAAGGGAAGTATGATCCAAAATCTATCTGGCTGGGGTCTTCTCTTGACGGCTTATTTGAAAAACATAATGAAATCAGGGGCAGAAAGGATGCATTTAACAATTTAGTCCGAACAATAACCAATGTGCAGAAAGAATTTGAAGATATCCATTACAATATTAATTTTACGGTTACGCCTGAAAACTATACGGAATTATTACCTGTTTATGAATTTGTAAATAAACTTAATTGTATATTCTCAGCTCAATTCGTATTACCGCCGGACCCGAAATGGAGTAAGGAAAAGTTATTGGAAGTTCAAGGCATAATCGAAATAATACTTAAAAAGATGATTGATGCAAAAAGAACGACATCAATTACTAGCGACATAGGGTTACTTGCACAATTATATTTCTGGTCGAATTTAGTTGAATATCAATTACATCCTACCAGAGTTTTTAAGAAGTGTATGGCAGGAGTGCATTTTGCTATGTTTAATCCTCAAGGAGACCTTTTTTTCTGTCCGATAAATAAACAGATGTTAGTCGGGAATGTTAAAGATACTCCTTTTGATAAACTATGGGAATCGTCCAAAGCAACTAAGATTCGGGATTTTATGAACAGCGGGAAATGCCATTGCTGGCTTTTGTGTACCATTATGCCACAAATAGGAGAGGCATTTCTAAAAGGAAGGGGCAATGAAAATTAAAACTAATTGCAGGTTTTACAAAGGAGATATTCCTTGTAAATTCCATAAAGAAAAGGGAGTTCATTGTGACAATTGTGAATATTATAAAAAGGTATCAAAAAGAATTCTCATAATAAAATTCGGCGCAGCAGGAGACGTTATAAGAACAACTCCAATTTTAAGAAGACTCAAAGGCATATATCCCGATAGTGAGATTACGTGGTTGAGTATATTTCCGGAACTTTTGCCTTCTATCGTAGATTATCCTTTGAAGTTTGAGCTTTCAAACGTCGTATCTCTTTTAGGAGACAAATTTGATATACTTTACAATCTTGATAAAGACAAGGAAACTTGTTCCCTTGCTAATCTTATTTCTGCGGATATAAAAAAAGGTTTTATCCTTAAAGATGGAAAATGCAGTCCTATTGATAAAGATGCCGAACATAAGTTTTCAACGGGATTGTGGGATGACATAGAAAAAGCTAATAAAAAACATTATGTCGAGGAAATATTTGAAGTTTGCGGATTTAGTTTTTCAGGCGAGAAATATATTCTTGAACTTAAAGGTAGGGCTCCGGAACTCCCGAAATTAAAAGGTCGCATAGTAGGATTAAATACGGGATGCGGAGGCAGGTGGGAAACTCGTAACTGGAGTGAAGAAAATTGGGTAACATTAGCTAAAAAATTAAAAAGTACCGGTTTTGTTCCTCTTCTTTTGGGGGGACTACAGGAAGACGAAAAAAATAAGAGGATAAAAACAAAAAGCGGAGCAGAATACTGGGGGGCTTTCAGTTTAAAGGATTTTCTTTGGGTCGTAAATATGTGCGAAGTTGTTGTTACACAGGTAACTATGGCTTTACACATAGCGATAGGATTTGAAAAGAAAATAATACTTCTGAATAATATTTTCAACAGAAATGAGTTTGAATTATATGGGCTTGGAGAGATTATTGAACCTGAATTGGATTGTTTGGGATGTTATAAAAGTAAATGTGAAAAGGATTGTATGTCAATTATTTTGCCGGAAAAAGTTCTTGAGAAGTGTATGAAATTATATGAAACCAGATAAAAACAGACCGGTTATAATCACTATCCCTACGTGGAATAGAGCTGATTTATTAAAGAATTGTATTGAAAGTATTTTTGAGAATACCAAAACTCCTTATTATAGAATATGCGTATTTGACCAGGCGAGTACGGATGGGACTAAAGAATATTTGGAAAGTTTGGGAAATAAAGTCGATGTGATTTATAGTCCTGAGAATATAGGTTTTGTGCTATCTATGAATCAGGTTATGAGAACATATGCCAAAAATGACATATTGTTGTTAAATAATGATACATTAGTTCATAACGGATGGCTTGAAGGATTGATTGAATGCGCGTATAGTTCCGAAGACATTGGTATCGTCGCCCCGAAGTTTATTTATCCTACCGGTGTTATAAATGAAGCCGGGGGAGGAAATATTTTTAGATATGGGGCAACGAGAAATATCGGCAGGGGAGATAATCCCGATAAACCAAAATATAATCATCAGAGAGAGATTGATTATTCTTCGGGCGCTTGTATGTATATTAAAAGAAGTACGTTAGACAGAACCGGTGAATTTGATGAGTTATTTTGCCCCTGCTATTTTGAGGATGTTGATTTGTGTTTTAGAAGCAGAGAAGTAGGGCTTAGGGTAATGTATCAACCTAAAAGCCTTGTTACTCATATAGAAGGTGGAACAGCAGGAACGGATGTGAAATCCGGGATGAAAAAATATCAGGAAGTTAATAGGGAAAAGTTTATTAATAAATGGGAAAAAGTTTTAAGTGACTATAAGAGCGCTCTTTATAAAGTTCCGTCAGAAAAAGAACAAATATTAATAATCGCTGAATATCCACCCTGGTATGATGCATCATCAGGTGGATTGAGACTATATCAAAAAATAAATATATTAAAGAAATATTATGATGTTGTATTTATAGTGGAAGATTTACTTGGATATGAAAAATATGTAGACAAATTGGAAGAATTGGATGTAGCCGTTTTTCATTGTGATTTAAAACGGCATGTGAGTGGAATTTATGATCCTCTTTTCCCCGAAGGAATTCAAGCACTGCTTACTTTTAATAAATTTAAGTTAGTTTCACTTGAATTTTATAATGTTGCGGACAGATGGATAGATTTTATCAGGAAGTTTTCTCCACAAAGTGTTACGTTGCTTGATAGTCACGATGTGCATTTTATGAGAGAACTCCGGAAAGCAGAAATTGCAGGAGTCCCTAGCCTTTTTAGAAAAGCGGCATATAATAAAATTAAAGAGTTAGCGACTTATGAAAAAATGGATGTAGTTACAACCGTTTGCGAAACCGATAGAGAAGCACTTTTGACGGAATCTCCCAATTTGGATATAAGAATTTTGCCCAATACGCATAAAATCGCAGAAGATGTTCCCGGAAGGGAAAACAGGAAGGATATTTTGTTTGTAGGAGGTTTTTTACATACTCCTAATGTAGATGCAGTGTTATATTTTTGCAAAGAGATATTTCCTTTAATTAAGAAGAAATTACCCGATATAAAGTTTTTTATAGTTGGCAATGCTCCTCCTCCCGAAGTTAGAGTGTATGAGTCTGAAGATATTATCGTAACGGGATATGTGCCTGATACTAAAATATATCTTGATTCCTGTTGCATTTCGGTTGCGCCTTTAACTTATGGCGCAGGGATGAAAGGTAAAGTTACTGAAGCTCTCGCGAATGGTATTCCTGTGGTTACTACATCAATTGGAGCGGAGGGGATTGGAATAGAAAATGGTAAGCATGCTTTAATTGCAGATACGCCAGAAAGTTTTGCCGAGAATATAATTAAACTATATAATGATAAGGAATTGTGGGAAAAACTATCCTGTAACGGGAAAGCACTTATTAAAGATAATTATAGTGTGGAAATGGTAGAAAAAAGATTAGTCCAGCTTGGAAATACATTGCCTGAACCGAAAGAAAAATACCCGGAACGGTTTAAAGTTTCTTACGGCTCTTCGCTATTGTCTCATTTGTTAAATGAACTCACCATAATTTTTATTGTAACGGAGGACAATGAGGTATCGAAAGTTTCCATAGAAAATTTATTGATTAACTCGGATGATAAATCATCAGACATACTAATTGCAACAAAAAGCGAAAAAATTGCCAGAGAGTTAGAACGGGATTCTAAATTCTATATTAAATATGAAAATGAGCAAGAACTGGATAATATTACAAATTATATATTACAAAATCTTTCGGGTAAGTATATTGCTATACTTGATAGTAGTGTTATTGTTTCGTTAAGATGGGATAAACATTTAATAAATCACCTAAATAGGAAGAAAGACGCGGGGATAGTTATCCCCAGTAGTTTGCCTTTCAAGTATAATTTTATATATGAATTTGAAAATGATGTATGGGAAAATTATAAGAAATACAGAAATGAAAAAACTGTAGTTCAGAACATAAATGTTCCTTGTATGATTATTAAGAAGGAAATTATACCAAAGGAATGTAAGAATTTGCAAGAAATTATATTGGGCATAATAAACAAAGGATATAAGATTATAGAAGCTAAAGATACTGCCGTATGGCATATAAAACCTGATTTAATGGATAAAATTAAAGTTAAGTTTACGTATCCCGAGGAAAAACTTTTATCGGTAGTCATCCCTTCTTATAATAACAAAGAAATTTTACTTAAATGTATTGATTCGTTTGCCAATCAGGATGGTATTAATTCCGATGACTTGGAGATTATCGTAGTTGACGATGGTTCTACGGATGGGACTATTGATGCCATTAAAGGATTAAAAGTCCCATGTGACTTTAAGCATTATGTACAATCCCATAAAAGTCAATCTGCTGCTACAAATAAGGGGATACAAGAAGCTAAAGGAAAATTCATTTTGCTTTCATGTCAGGATGTAATTGCAAAAAAAGATTTAATAAAGCAACATTTAAATACTCATCAAGAATATTCGGGTGGTAATGTAGTGGTATTAGGGTATATCCAGAGACATTCTGAAATAGAGGAATCGCATTTTATAAACTATATAGAAAATAGGGATATTCAGTTTGCTTATGAGAGCATTGAATCTTCCGACAATGTTGAGTTTAGGTATTTTTATGCCCCGAATGTATCATTAAGAAGAAAAGCTTTTGAAGAGGCGGGTTTGTTTGACGAAAGTTTGAAATATGGATGGCAAGATTCGGAATTAGGTTTAAGATTAACCCTAAATAAATACAGAATAGTTTATAATGCCGATGCTATCGTTTATCATTATCATAAACAGGAGTTGAAAAGTTATATTCAAAGACAGGTAAAAGTAGGGGAGAGTTTTGGCATTTTGTCTTATAAATGTCCGCATACCGATATGTGGAGTCTGGAAGAAGCGAAAAGAAGATGTTTATGTGATTTTTATAACAGGGAAGAATTAGTAAAATATACCGAAAATATTGTATCCAAACTGGAGCAGTTATCAGAAAAAGAATTAGAAAGTTACAAGTTCAGCAGGGATCCGCTTTTAGAGACTTGCTACGCCCTTATTTTAAATTATTATTATGCAAAAGGGATTGATGGGGTTATTAGCTGGTATGAAGGAAAAGATTGGATAAAAAAGTTTATTGAAGAAAAAGAAATGAAAGTGGAAAAAATAAACAAAGAAAATGATGCATTGAAATATCTTATAGAAAGCGCTGTTAGTGCAGGAGAAGTAGGGTTCAAAAAGGCTATTGAAAATGTAATTTTTGCGAGCAAGCTTATTCCAAATTCTCCATTGCCGTACTATTTTCTTGGAGAATATTATTTAAAACTTGAAAAGTATCAAGAGGCAGAAAACTCTTTTAAAAATGGGATTGAAAGAATAGGCACACTTTATCCGGAAGTAATTATTCTACCTCAAGAAGAAGAGGCGTATTATTATTTCCAACTTGCTATGGTTTTTATGCAGCAAAAGAACTTTAATAAGCCGATTAAGATACTTGAAAAGTTAATATCGGAAGGAAGGCTTACAGAGGCATTTAAAAAGGTGATTGCATATAAAATTTTAAGCACTTGCTATAGAGTAATAGGGGAAAAAGATAAATCTATTAGATTTGCACAGGAATCGGAAAGATTGAATAGAGAAGTAAAGATTATTAAAGAAAATAAAACTTTAAAAAATGATAACTAATAAACAATGGGCAGAAAATTAGCTGTAATAGGAGGGAATGTTCATATCTCATATTACATATATTGTCGAAAATCCTTATGAATTATAAAGTTTTGCATTTGACACGGAATTTGCTATACTATAACACATATAGATATTTAGCTATGGAGGATTTATGAACGGAAACAAAAAAAGAGAAAAGAAATACGGTAAAAAAGTAGCAAAGAGGTGTAAAACGATTCAGAATAAATCAGTAACTGATTTATATAATACATCTGAAATAGATGAAATAGCAAGAAACATAGCAATGGTTTTAAGAAGGGAATTCTTAAAGTAAATAGAATAAGGGATTAGAAGCTTTTGGGTAGGCTGGTAAATATCCCGAATGGAGTGAAGGAGGTAGGATGGATACAAAAAAAAGTAAATCTTCAAAGAAACAAATGCCTAACACAAATTTTGAAAAACCAGACAAAATGATTGAACAAGCTATAAAACTCTTAAAAACCGGAAAAGTTGACGAAGCAGAAAAAAAATTCAAGGAGATAAGTAAGGAATATCCTGACTTTGTCCAACCGTATATAGGCCTTGGTAATATATATTCAATAAAAAAGGATTCTAAAAAAGCAATTGAATTCTATCAGAAGGCGCTTGATATTGAGCCTTCAACAGAAATATATAGCAATATCGGAACTTTATATTTTATCCAGGGAGATAAGAAAAAAGCTGAGAATTTTTTTCACTCTGCAATTGCTATGGATGATAATAATATATGTGCAAAGAAAAACCTTGCAGATGTGTATTTTGAACTCGGTAAATATGAACAGGCAATTCCTCTTTATGAGGCGGGGTTATTAAAACAACCCGAAGTTGAGTCATTAATAGCGCTTGCTAATTGTTATTTTAAGATGGGTAAATACGAATCAGCTAAAATAGGATATGAGAAAGTTTTAAAAGTTGAACCGGATAATAAAACAGCTAAAGAAAATCTTAAAATAGTTAATAAAGAATTGAGTAAGTAAGTTAAGAATAGTTATAAATGAAATGTAGGGACATCATTTATGATGTCCGATATTGATAAAAATGGACTTTATTTCACCGTCATAGCAGGGTCCAGAAGCGTGAAATCAAGCCCAGATACCTATCAAATAAAAAAATCCAATGGTTACAAACTTTTGGCAGATTTTATGGGGAATAAGTTACATTAAGGGAACTTATAATCATGAATAAAGGCATATCCCTATGTATGATTGTAAAAGATGAGGAAAAGAATTTACCAAGATGCCTGGATAGTTTTAAGGACTTAGTAGATGAGATAATAGTAGTAGATACTGGTTCAACTGATAAAACGGTAGAAATAGCCAAATCATACGGGGCAAAAGTATATTATTTTAAGTGGTGCGATGATTTTTCAGCAGCGAGGAATGAGTCATTAAAATATGTTACAAAAGAATGGATACTAATTATAGATGCGGATGAATATATAGATTCAGGGAATAAAGAAAAAATCAAACAAGTTCTTCAAAATCCTTTATACAGCGCTTACACCATTAACACTAAAAATTTTCTTGCTCCTTATAGCCCTATATTTGCGGTGAATACTTTAACAAGGCTTTATAGAAAAATTTCCGGTATTTGTTATAACGGGAAAGTACATAACCAGATAGAACCTTCAATTAAAAAATTAGGGTTGGGAATAGGAATTACAGATATTTTCATATACCATACAGGATATTTAGCAAAGGACAAAAAAGATGAAAAAAGAATTAATATGCTAAAAGAATGTTATAATAAAACCCCAACGGACCCTCTTGTTAATTTCTATCTTGGTGAAAAATATGAATCTATGAGTAATTATGACACAGCAATAGAGCATTTTAAAAAAGCAGTTGTTTCACGAATATCAGCCATTTTTTTACCGGGGATGCTTCATATAATTGATATTTATAATAAAAAAGAATTGCCTGACGAGGCGCTTAAATGGTTTAGAAAAACATTAAGGGTATATCCGGATGATTTTATGTTACATATTATGGCGTCACAATCTTATAATTTGAAAAAAGAATATTTAGAAAGTATTAAAGAATTGAAAAATGGAATGAGAAAATTAAATAAACGAAATACCGAGTCGTTATTTAATATGGAAGTATCCCCATCCGTAATATATGAAATGATGGGTGGAAATTATGAGTGCCTTGGAATTATTGGCAAAGCTGTTTTTTATTATAAAAAAGCGATTGAAATTACTCCGGATTATCTTACTCCATATCTTAAGTTAATAAAATTATACGAACAAAAAAATGAAATTGATAACGCAATAGAATATTTACAAAAGGCTATAAAAATTGAACCGGGACATGGGTTGTCGGAACATCTGGGAAAACTATTTTTGATTAAAAAAGAATTTGATTTAAACTACTTGCCTAATGCAGACAGATAAGAGCTTGTAATCCTTCATTTTATTTAGGATAACAAGCTATAATCAAACTAAGAGTTTGTTGAAAAATTAGCATTGACAAAACTTAGTTTTTGGGTAGATAAAATAAATATACATATCCCGTGACAAACTCGGGAGTAGAGTGCCGATTGAGGAATATGAATTTTGACGATAAAATAGCTCGTATCCGGGCATTAATTAAGTGTGGGAAAGTAGAAGAAGCAATACTCAGATTGGATGCAATAACAGAAGCACATCCTGAAGTAAAAGAACGGTATTCTTCTATATATAGACTTTGCAAGCAGACCCAGCGGAGCAGGATAACTTGCACTAATGTTTCTGGCGAAGCAAAACTCCAAGCAAGAAAGGGAAAAAAATGTTCTAATAAACTTAATATTGGATTTATAAGTTTATGGTTTGAAAGAGGACAGGCTTATGTGACAAAAACAATAAGAGATGCGTTATCTGAGAAATACAATACTTTTGTTTTTGCAAGAAATGGAGGAACGCCTGAGAATCCTTCTTTAAAAACAAAAGGGGAATGGGAAGTTCCTAACCTTACAACTTTTAACCAGTATCGTATCCCACAAAATGTAATTGCAAAATGGGTTGATGATAACAATATAGGTATGATTATATTTAACGAAGAGTATGATTGGAATCTAGTTAGTTTTTGTAAACAAAAAGGAGTAAAAGTCGTAACTTATCTTGATTATTATAAGGAAGATTGGAAACCATATATGAAATTTTATGATATGGTATTATGTTCTACCGAAAGAACTTTCAACCTTGTTAAAGATTTTTGCAATGCTCATTATATTGGTTGGGGAATAGATACCGAACTTTTTATGCCTAAACCCCAGCATAGCAGGATGACTGCTCCTGTGGAGCAAAATCCAAGTAAAGAAAAAGCTCAATATACTTTTTTCCATAATGCGGGATGGGTGGGAATAAATTATCGAAAGATGACTCCTGCGGTTATACTGGCTTTTGATGCGATATCAAAATATAATCCTAATTTCTCTCTTTTAATTCATTCCCAGATTGGATTGGAAAAACTACCGTTAGAAATTGTTGGGATTGTCCAAAAGAATGAAAGAATTACTTATTGTGTGGGAACAATTCCTCTGCCGGGGCTCTATCATAAAGGATTAATTTATGTTTATCCATCTAAATTAGATGGATTGGGCTTGAGTTTGATAGAAGCCTTAGCTTGTGGTTTGCCGGTAATAACCACAAATGCTCCTCCTATGAATGAGTTTATTAAAAATAAACATAATGGATTATTGGTAAAGGTTGCAAATAAAGTAGTGAGGGAAGATAATATTGCTTTCCCAGAGGAAATTGTTAATCTAAATGACCTGGCAATAAAAATGAATTTTTTGGCCAATAATCCACGGTTAGTGGAAAAAATGAGTAAAAATGCAAGAAAGTTGGTATGTGAAAAGTTTGATTTTAATACCCTGAAACGAAATCTATTAAAGGTGATGAAAGAAGAATTAAATGATTATCCCCCGATAGTACAGGTTTGTGATAACAGGCTAAGGTTACATATTGGCTGTGGTAAAGTATATAAAAAAGGATATGTTAATATTGACCTTTACAAGAATTCGTTTGCAGATGTAATAATGGATGCATGTAGCTTGGGATTCCCGGATAATAGCGTGGAACTGGTAGAATCATATCATATGATAGAACATGTTTTAATTCCGGAAGCTAAACAAATGTTGAAAGAATGGTTCAGGGTGCTTCAACCCGGGGGAAAGCTGATTATTGAATGTCCAAACGGGGATAAATGGATTGAAGATTATATGAATGACCCAACAGACCATAATATGACGATGATTTTTGGCGGGCAACGCAGCAGAGCGGATTGTCATTTAGCAGGGTATAACTTTGAGAGGTTATCCCGTTTTCTTAAAGAAAGTGGGTTTGATAATATTGTTGAAGAAATACCACGAGATTACCATACTGAGGTGGCTCTGAAAGAGGGGAGAAGTCTGGGACACTTCCTCAGGGTAGTTGCTGTAAAACCCTTGCCCGAGAAATAAAAGTGATTAGTGTAAATGTAAGAAAAATAATATTAAAAAAATATAGTTTATAAAAATAATTATGGATAAGAATTTTATAAAAGACAAGGATTTGGTAAGGGCAATCAGAAATAAATTGAAACAGCAAAACAAAAAAATACCTGATAATAAGCGTCCAAGAATTTTTATTGCCGTAAAAAATATTAATTGGGAAAAAGTCGGTTTGGTGGATTCTTGGAATAAGATTGCTGATGTTGTCCATTATGATTGGGGAGAAGAATATAATCAATATTCCTTAGATTGGCATACTATTAAAAAAAATGAGTTTAATAATGTATTGTTAAAGAAAGTAAAAGAAGCGCATTTGCAAAAGCCAATCAATATTTTTTTTGGGTATCTTTCCGGCAGATGGGTTTTTAAAGAAACCATACAACAGATAAATGAAATGGGTATAATAACGATAAATTTTGGTTTTGATGATACGAGTTGTTTTTGGGGAAAAAAAGAAACAACAGGGTGGAGTGGAAATGGAGAAATAGCATCTATTTTTGATATTTGTATTACTGCACAGAGCAGGAAGGATGTGGAAAAATATTTGTCAGTTGGCGCGACACCTTTATTTGTTCCTCCTGGGGCAAATGAGAAGGTTTTTGGGAAAGAGGAAGGAACAATTCAAAAAAATATACCCGTTAGTTTTATAGGACAAAACTATGGTATCCGTACCGGGATTATTGAAATGCTAAAAAAGAATGGAATTTCTGTTTATGCAAGAGGCAAGGAGTGGCCTGAAGGTGAGGTTTCACAAGAAGAAATGATTAAAATTTATCATAATTCATTTATTACTTTAGGATTTGGATATACGAAAGATACAAAAGCAATGAAAGGTAGAGACTTTGAAGTCCCAATGACCGGCGTTGCATATTTAACTACTTATAATGAAGAATTATCTAATTATTTCAAACCGGATAAAGAAATTCTTTTTTATCGAAATGAAAAAGAACTTCTGAAGAAAGTAAAATATTATATTGCCCATTCCGAAGAAGCTATAAAGATTGGGATTAATGCAAAGAAAAGGGCTCTCCGGGAACATACATGGGAAAAACGTTGGCTGGAAGTATTGAAAGTTTTGGAAGATGGAGACCTGCCAAGTGAATTGGCAGGTAGGTACGGAAAAGGGGAAAAGGTTGAGGCGAGTCTGTCCGAGACGGATTCAACTTGTCAAATTAGAGAAATTGTGGCATTGCATTCAAAAAAAGAAAATTTGGAATATCCGATAAAAAAGATAAATCTTGTTGGTGTTTTTAGTAACAAATGGGGAGTTGAATATCATGTTTTAGATGCATTTCAACAGCTTGGGTATGAAATAAAGACTTTCGATTCCCGTAAAGAAAGTCTTTCAAAGGTTATTTATTCATCTGCCGATATAACAATAGTATTACAGGGACATGGTATTCCCCCGGAGTTGATCAAATTCTTCCCAAAACCTACTGTTGTTTGGTATGGTGAATTAATTCACCAGCGTTCTGAAATTGCTGACTGGAGGTCAAAAATAAACGCAGAGAACCTTAAGCAAAATATATCAGCTTTTGATATGTTTTTTCATCACGACTATAGCGCACTTAATGAAATAAGAGAACTCGGTGGAAAGAACGTATTTTGGGTAAGTACTTCAGGAGTAAATCCTAGAATACATAAAAAAATAGATACCCCTAAAATATATGATATTGGCTTTTCAGGACTTATTTCCCCTCGCAGGAAAGAAATATTGAATTCTCTCCAGAAAGAAGGAATTAACATAGTTTATAAAAGCGTATATGGAGAAGAATTAAATTGTTTTATCAATCAATGTAAGATTTTTCTCAACCTTCACTTTACAGAGTTGTTAAATACAGAGACACGGTTGCATGAAATTCTTGGAACAGGGACTTTTGCACTTACAGAAGAGATTTCAATGCCGGATATGTTTGCAAACGGAAAGCATCTGATTTATTGGAAAGTGCACGATTTTGATGATCTGGCGAAAAAAATTAAATATTATTTAGAAAATGAAGATGAAAGGGAGCATATAGCAAAAGCAGGGTACCAATTAGTCCATAAACATTATAGATATGTGGATAGATGTGAAAAAATGTTAAGTATAGTCTCCGGGAATTGGTGCGTTCCAATTTTAAATCTCCAGGAATATGACTCCAGTCTTGGGATTATGTTTGACAAACGGGGACAAGTTACAAATAGTGTTGATAGTTTTCGACAAGCAGTTTTAAAGGAGCTTTTAGAAAAAGATGAATAAAAACAATAGTGAAATTAAAAAATTACAGACGGTTGATCATAGAGTTCCCACTATTTCATTATGTATGATGGTAAAGAACGAAGAAAAAAACTTGTCGAAATGTCTGGAAAGCGTAAAGGACTTAGCAGATGAAATAATAATAGTAGATACTGGTTCAACCGATAGAACAGTAGAAATAGCCCAATCATACGGGGCAAAGATATATTATTTTGACTGGTGTGATGATTTTTCAAAGGCACGTAATGAAACGTTGAAATATGCAACTAAAGAATGGATATTTAGTATAGATGCGGATGAATACATAGATGAAGAAAATAAGGCTAAAATTAGAGTTTTACTCCAGCGTGCAGACTATGATGCATATGGGATTAATATCAAGAACTTTTATATAGCACATTCTCCTGCTTATGATATTAATGTGTTAATCCGTCTTTATAAAAATATTGGTGGCTTGTATTATAGTGGTGTAATTCATAATGACATAGAGGAATCTATACGCAAACTTAAATTAAGAGTAAAGATTACAGATATATTTATATATCATACAGGTTATCTTCCCGGAGAATTGAAAAAGAAAAAGGGTCGTTTGAAAATATTAAGAGAATGGCATAAAAAAGAGCCTGATTCCCCTGTTATTAATTTTTATCTTGCTTCAAAATACCACGCAATGGGGTATGAAAGTTCCGCGATAAAACATTTCCGTAAAGTTATTGATTCGGATACGCCGTATGCACATTTTCGATTATTCGCATATATATATATAATAGATGCGTATAATGGAAAAAAAGAGCCGGATAAGGCGTTGGAATGGTGTTACAAGTCAATTAAATTATATCCCGACGAATGTATGTTTAACGTTCATGCGGCTCATTCCTATTCATTAAAGGATGAATATATTGATGCGGTAAGAGAGTTGAAAATTGCACTAAAGAAATGTCAGCTTGTTCAGAGGCGATTGTTTTATATGGAAATGACGCCGCAGGTAATATATGAGATGCTTGGAGAAGTTTATGAATCAGCAGGATTGAAGGATAAGGCTATATTTTATTATAACAAGACGATAGAAGTGGATAAAAGCTATATTGTGCCGTATCTTAAATTAAGCAGGATTTATGAACAACAAAATGAATTGGAAAAAGCAATGGAATCTTATAAAAACGCAATAAGTATCCAGCCTGATAATCCTGTTTTGTACGTTTTGTTGGGAGGTTTATTGTTAAAGACTCTAAATGTGGACGAAGCATGTTATTGTTTTGAGAAAGCGATTCTGTTCGGACAAAAGACTTGTGAAATATGTAATAAACTTGGATTTGGGTATATGTTAAAAGGATTGTATGATAAAGCTATTTTCCAATTTGAAGAAGCGCTTAAATTGAATTCCGAATTTGTTCCTGCATTAAAAAACCTTGCTCTATGTTACCAGAAAGCCGGGAATGAGAATAAAGCGGTGGAGGTATTTACGAAAGTGAGACGGCTGGAAAAAAGATGAGAGAAAGAGATACGAGTAGTGGGTAAAAAATGGATATGGATAATGAGGGATAAATTAAATATCAAATATACATATTAAGAAATAAAATATGGGGAATATCTGTCAAAGAATGGCAGACAGGTGCAGAAAAGAGGAGATAAATGATGGGGGTAGGCATTAAAAATACTTCCGGGAAACCTCGTATTGCTTTTATTGCTGAACCCGGAGAATTTTCTTTTTTAGACCCAATTATTAAGAATTTATCTGTAAGGTATGAAACAAAAGTGTTTCCCGGGAATACGGCGGAAGAATTGTACGATATTATGCAATGGAGTGATGTTTCCTGGTTTGAATGGTGTAAACCTATTTTAGCTTATGTGACACAGAGACCTAAAATATGTAAGATTATTTGCCGGTTGCACAGCTATGAAATGTATACGGGAACTCCTTCAATGGTGAGATGGGGAGGAGTTGACAGGTTGATCTTTGTTGCCAATCATATAAAAGAAAAAACGAAAAGATTAGTGCCTTTTCTTGAAGAAAAAGTCGAAACTGTTGTCATTCCTAATGGAGTGGATGTGGATAATTTTGCATTTAAAGATAGAAAACCGGGATATAATATTGCATTTGTCGGAGATTTCCGTCCCGCGAAAAACATTCCCTTGTTATTACAGTGTTTTAAGGAAATAGTTAATCTGAACCCAAAATATAAATTACATATTGTCGGACGGTGCAATGATGATTATCCTCCTGCACTTGAAATAAAAGATTATTTTGACCATATAGTTAAATTGTGGCATTTGGAAAAGAACATAACTTTTTATGGGTTTATAAAAGATATAAATAACTGGTTAGAAGACAAAAATTTTATTATTTCTACAAGTATCCGAGAAAGCCAGGGAATGGGAATAATGGAAGCTATGGCAAGAGGGATAAAACCGATTGTTCACTATTTCCCGGGGGCAAATGAGATTTATCCTGAGAAATATTTATTTGAAACACCTGAAGAATTTAGAAAATTGGTGTCTTCTAAAGATTATAAATCAATAGAATATAAAGAATTTATTGATGAACATTATTCATCAGAGAAGCAATTGAAAACTTTAAATAAACTTGTAGAGGATTTGATAAGAGAATAAAACAGCAAAAATACTGGATTCCCGCTTACGCGGGAAGGACGAGTAAGGGGGAGGAACCAGTTCTAAGCAAGCTAAAGGCTCGGAAACAAAAGAAGAATAGAAGTTGATATTGAAGAATAAGCAAGGGGAACTTTTATATGAAAAAACAAAGCATATCCCTATGTATGATTGTAAAAGATGAGGAAAAGAATTTACCAAGATGCCTGGATAGTTTTAAGGACTTAGTAGATGAGATAATAGTAGTAGATACTGGTTCAACTGATAAAACGGTAGAAATAGCCAAATCATACGGGGCAAAAGTATATTATTTTAAGTGGTGCGATGATTTTTCAGCAGCGAGGAATGAGTCATTAAAATATGTTACAAAAGAATGGATACTAATTATAGATGCAGATGAGTATATAGATGAAGAGAATAGAAAAAAAATAGGAACATTGCTGCAGAATCCTGAATATGATGCGTATGCAATTAGTACGAGGAATTTTTTTATCCCTTATTCTCCTGCTTTTGATGTTAACATATTAATAAGGCTTTTTAAAAATATTCCCGGGATTTGTTATAGTGGTGTAATTCACAATGATCTGGAAGAATCTATGCAAAAACTTAAAATTAAAGTAAAAATAATGGATATATTTATATATCATGT
>JAQTXJ010000090.1 GCA_028688815.1 bacterium
CCGACATCCGATTTACAGGATATGGAGTCGGTAAAGAGCCTGGTTGCGCACTGCAAGAATGCGCACATAAATTTAATAATTCCGTGTATAAAGCTTTACGGAAGAGTTTTATGGAACAGCAAGAAGTTTTCTGGCGCTATACCCGATGATTTCAAGAAAAAGTTTGAACAGGGATTTGACCCTTTAAAAGAGTTAATAGCGGAGTCCCACAAAAATGGCATTCGTGTTCACGCTTGGTTGTGCGATTTTACGGATGAACCGGGTTTACCTGCATACAAAGAACATCCGGAGTGGGCAATGATTAACAAAGACGGCAAAACAACTGATTGTGAACGTGGATATCGCAACGCTGATTACCCTTTCATATGGATGTGTCCTTCGCGTCGTCCGGGATATACAGACCAGTGGTTGATTCCAATGATAGAAGAAGTAGTCACCAATTACGACGTTGATGGTATACACCATGATTATGCAAGATACTCCGGCGATGTATCACCTGACGGTTATTGTTTTTGTGATTACTGTCTTGACGATTTTATGAAATACAATCATTTTTATTATGAATGCAAGCCCGATACATATATTACCACCTTTGAAACATTACCTGTTTGGCAAGCCAACTGGATTCAGGATAATACCATTAGGCCAATTAAATGGGATAAAATGAGCAGGGTAGATAAGGTAGATTTTATTTTTAGTGGGACTTCAATGCCCGCCTGTTCTTTAGGCGGCAAAACCGGCATCCCGGATTTGAATTACTTTTATTATCAATACCGCTGTGACCAAATCACAAAATTTGTGCGTGAAGCGTGGGAAGCGGCCAACAAGATAAAGCCGGGCATCCAGATATCTGCAGCCGTATTTAAGAATCCAATGCTTAGCGCAAGGAACATAGGGCAAAGATGGACTGATTTTGCCCCTTATGTAGACATAATGATGCCGATGGATTATAAGAGTCATTATGCGGGAAGCTTACCGACTTTCTATAAGTTTCTTAAAGAATATACTCAATACAGTAAAAAGTGGTGCGAGAACTCAACTAATTTATCCATAGGGATTGACGTTGTTTACATATACGGAGACATAAACAAACCGGTAAACGAGATAAGGAAAAGTTTAAAAAAGATGAGAACTGAAAAGACCAGTGAAATAGATTCCATACAAAAAAGTTACAAAAAGATTCAAAAATACGTTATAAAATCGGTACCTGCGTTGGACAAGGAAATATCGGCCCTCATAAAGAAATTATCCAAAGGAGTAGATACCCTGGCAATCGACAGTCTTGACAGTAAGGTTGCGATTTTGGTAACCAATGCACCGAAAGGTTTCTATCCGGATGACATATTATTAAGCACTGTAAAAGCGGTACGTGACGGGGGCGGGAAAGGACTTGTTGTTTTCTGTGCAAACGACGTTACAAGGTTTAATTTATGGGGAGCGATGGAGAAAGCATTTAACGAACCGAGCATAGACCAGGATTTGGCAAACCCCGTAAAGGGAGTAAACATAAATACGGTAAGAGAATTGGAAAAACAAAAACACTAAAGAAAGAAAACTTTTGGACGCACCCTCCAAACAGAACGGCGGGCAGGGATAACGCAGATTTACAAGATAAAAAGCAGATAACAATAGACAAACATTATATCATTAAAAAAGAATACTAACAGGAGGGAATATGAGGAAAGGGCTATTTCTGCTTTTAATTCTTATGGCTGTTTTATCGCCCAAGAATATATTTTCACAAACACCGCCAGTAAAAGTTGAAGGCAGAGTGCTTTGCGTACATCCGACACTTGATTTGCAGGATAAGGAATCCGTAAAAAATCTTGTTGCTCAATGTAGGAAAGCTCATATAAACTCAATACTTGTTTGTTTTAAACTTTATGGAAAGGTTTTATGGAACAGCAAGAAATTTGCAGATGCCGTACCCGACGATTTTAAGAAAAAGTTTGAACAGGGATTTGACCCTTTAAAAGAATTTATAACCGAATGTCACAAAAACGGAATTCGTGTGCATGCATTTATATGTAATTTTACGGACGAGCCAAACTTACCCGCATACAAAGAACATCCTGAATGGGCGATGCTTAATAAAGACGGAAAACCTACCACATCGGAATTTCTATCTAATAATACCCCTTATTTTCTTCTATGGATGTGTCCTGCAAGACGTCCCGGATACACAGACCAGTGGCTGATTCCAATGATAGAAGAGATTGTAACCGATTACGACGTTGACGGTATAAATCACGATTACATAAGATATCCCGGGGACGTTTCACCTGACGGTTATTGTTTTTGCGATTACTGTCTTGAGAATTTCTTAAAATATAATCATCTTTATTATGAATGCAAACCCGATACGCAGATTGAAGCAGTCCAGAAACTACCTACATGGATATCAAACTGGTCACAGGATAACACGATTAAACCTACAAATTGGGACAAAATGACCAGAGCCGAAAAAGTAGATTTCATTCTTAAAGGGAGTTCAATGAAAGGCGGTCCAGCGGATTTGGATTATTTTTATTATGAATACAGGTGTGACCAGATTACGAAATTTGCCCGTGAAGCATGGGAAGCAGCAAACAGGATAAAACCCGGCATAGAGATGTCGGCAGACGTATTTAAAAACCCTGCGCTCAGTGGAAGAAACATAGGACAAAGATGGACAGATTTTGCCCCATATGTTGATCTTCTTGTACCAATGTGTTACAAAAGTCATTTTGCAGGAGACATTCCGACGTTTTACAAATTCTTGGGCGAATATACAAGATATGAAAACGAGTGGGCTAAAGGAATAACAAACATATCCATAGCTCTTGACATTCATTATCTCTATGGAGACAGAACTAAAACTATAGACGAAATAAGAGCCAGTCTGAAAAAGATGAAAGGGATAGCGAACATCAGCGAAATAGAATCAATAAAGAAAAAATTCAAAGAAGTTCACAAACAGCTTGATAAAGCATCTCCTGCTTTGGACAAGGAAATATCTAACGGAATAAATAAGTTAGCAGAAAAAGACACCATAAAGCTTAATCAAGTGATTGATACTTTAGATAGTAAACTTGCAATATTGGTAACCAATGCGCCGAAAGGTTTTTATCCCGAGGAAATACTGTTGGGTTCAATAAAAGCGGTGCGCGATAATGGTGGGAAAGGGCTTGTCATATTTTGCGCGTACGATTTAAAACGCTTTAACCTTTGGGGAGCTTTGGATAAGGCTTTTAGCGAACCAAGCATAGACCAGGATATCGCAGAACCCGTAAGAGGCGTAAACATAAATGCGGTAAGAGAATTGGAAAAACTGGAAAAACAAAAGTAATTTACATCTTGAAATAAGGTGTTTCATAATTATTTTTATAGTGTTTTGTCCAATATTTTATTAATAATTAAAAAACAGTAACGTATGAATAGGAAAAATATATTCTTTGAGCTGTTTGTATTTGCATTTCTGATTAGTTTAAGTGGATGTGATAGGAAAAACCCTACAGGCGATGATATTGCAAAACTTTACGCTTCCGGAGTTATTGGGAGAGTAGTAGGGAAAGAAGCACATAATACAAGTTTTTATCTCTGGGAAATAAAGGATGGAGATTCTACGGGTCTTGGTGGTGCTTTAGGAATTGTCTATACAGAAGAGGATACATTTCAATTATATAACCATCCGTATAAACCAGAGTATTACGCTTCATTCGGATTTTCCCCATCTTTCAATACTACTTATAACATTTATTTATGCTATGCAACACTTATGGGGGAAGCGCATATAATAACTGCATCTGCAACTATCCCTGATGAGGTTAACATTAGTTTCCCTGAACAGTATGATACAATAGCCGTTGGCGAAGACATACCAGTTAGCTGGCTGCAGGTAAACGGAGCAGAAAATATTAAAATATTATGGGAAACAGATTATCCTTCTTATATTAGCAATGAATCTGAGTTTCTTCCCGGCAATACAACTTCTTACACTATTCCCGGAAATACAATTACCGAAATCGAGAATTATAACATTCAGGTTATTGCATATAGTAACTCCGACACCACAAAACCGGGCAATATAAAAGGGGCAGAAGGATATTTTAAGGGAATGTCCGGCAGTTACATAATTATAATAGTTCAATAGATAGAATAAAAATATTAATGAGAGCTAATGTAAAAAAAGCAAATCTAATATTGCTTTTATATATCACAGGATCATTATTCCTTCTTCCAAAAGTTATTCGCGCAGAAGAAAGCGAATTAAATTTTAGTCCTTTTTGGGACTTTTATTCAAATAATCGTTTATCAACAAATGCAGGTGGTAAAGGCTATACGGGAATAGCCGGTCTAAACGATATATCAGGCACTATTTTGAACCCTGCTTCACTAGAAATTGGAAGACATGGGTTTCAAGTTTATTTTGAATACGTTTATAAAAATAACATACAGTGGTTAAAAGAATTTACTACTGATGTTTATTTAAAACAACTGCACCCATCTTTCCTAACCGGATTTGGAGTACATCTTACTAAACACCTACAAACAGGAATACTTTATTATACGGGCAACAACTACAATTTAGACCTTGGCATAATAAAAATAAGCGATGACAATGGAAACATAATTGGAGAAACTCCTTTCTATGAAAAGTTTAAGATTAATTCTTTTTCAATACCGGTCATGGTAAATTATAAAAATATCCGAATTGGAGGTAATGTTAAACTTTTACATTATACTATAGAGAGTGGCTCAACAGTGAAATATTTCGAAGAAGAATTCAAAGGTGAAGTAGATTTTTATAAACTATTACCCGAGTTTGGTGTTATTGTTTCTCCATTAAAAAATTTATCTTTAGGTGCAACTTTCCTTCCGGAAACAAAAGAAACAATAAGAGAAAAATGGGCTCCTAATCTAAACGGTTTTACTTTAAGTTCCTCTATAAAGGCAGAATGGTTTAGCCCTCAAGATAGTATATTTAATAATGTATTCCCATTAAAAATTGGTATTGGGTTGCAATATAAATTTGATAAGTTGCCTCTAGCATTTTATCTGGATTATAATTATTATGATGACTCAAAAGATGAACTATTGATAGATAGAAATGACATTCATCTTGGATTTGAATATGAAGCAAATAGCTATTTCATATTAAGGACAGGCCTTTTTAAACAGCAAGACTGTAGGGATAAAAATCTTACGTGGAATAATACAGTTGGTGATTATGACCAAATATTTATCACGCTCGGAACTTCTATTAAATTAAAAGATTTCGCATTAAATCTTTCTATTATGGATAGTCACATAACTTTTTGGGGACAAATAAAACAAACCTATATAAATGCAGGAACGAGCTATAGTTTTTAATCTGCTTGCGGGAGTTGAACTCCCGCACTTCTTTTTTTGAAGGATAGAACTATATATTAGCGAAGCATCGCTTCCCCCCTACTATACAAAGAGATTCTTCACTACGTTCAGAATGACAGATGGAGAAATATTATTTAACTTTCAGAATGATATCGGGGAAAGTAGTTTGTTTTTGTCTGTATATCCAAGCAGAAACAGTATCAGGATCATATCCTTCTTTCTTCCCTACTACATAATACAGAGTAGAATCCGTATTTCTGTTTCCTGCCCACAAACCGCAGTGATAAACTCCTTCTTTGTTCGTTCGTTTCTTGCTTCGTATAAGTGTATCCTTTGAGACTCTTCCTATGGTAAAACAAGAAATAAAAACGCTGTCCAGAGGTTGATGCGCTTGGTTATAGACTTTGCCTTCGCATTCGCCAAGATAAGGATAATATATCGTATCCAGCAAAGCCGTAATATGATTATCATTCCACTTATCCCTTGGTGTATTAGAAGTAACTACCCAGGGGCCCGCAAAAAGAATTATCCCGTTAATATCTCCATTATCGTATCTATTAAAAAGAGTTTTATACATATAATTCAGACATCCCGGGGATGTCCAACCGTAATCATTGTTTAGTATATAAACTCCAAAATTGATTTCTTTGCCCGGAAATTTGGAATGAAATTTATCTATAGACTGGTCAGTGTATTTTGAATAAGCGTTCTGGTTATATATCCACAAATTAATTCCGTCTATATAAGGAGCGAATTTAGTTGAAAGCTTTTTTCTGCCGGGATATATAACGACAAACATTTTAAGTTCAGGAGTAGTTTCAGGCGTATTGTGATAAACGACACCTGCGGAATCAACGTATTTTCCTCTAAGTGCGTCTCTGATATCGTGAACAACCGATGTATCAAGTCCTTCAAAGTCGTCAATATTTACTCCGTATATCTGACCGTATATTTTCGACAATCTTGAAAATCTTGCAGCTCCTTGAATCATACCGGGAGGCGATTTAGGCATAAAAATATTAGTATCCGACGGAACATTAATCACACCATTTTCGCTCGGGGGCAGTATAACTCCGGTATATCTTTCTACGTTCCATTTTTCACAAGCGCTGTCAATCCAGTTTTTAAAGGTCAATCCGCAATCACCCGGTCTATTTACATTCCAGAAATCCCCGAACTTAAAAGCATCCTGGACATAAGTGCTTTCGGGAATGCCCGGCGCATTAAAAACAACACCATTGCTTGAACACCATACCCCAAGAGGACCAACAGGTTTTTGTATTACATTTATGAATAAAACAATGAATAAGTTCATATATTTTTAACCACTATTAAAAATTATCTATAATACGAAATCGTGGTTGTCAATATTTGTTTTGGTTAAAACCGTTTTTTTATTGACACTTCCATTTTGCAATTATATCCTATTTTTATTGAAAAAATGGACTTAGTTTTTAAATTTTTAAGTAAGGAGGATATTATATGAAAAAAATAATTTTTTTAGCAACGTTTTTCTTCTGCATAAGCGCAGTAGCAGAGGTCATAACATTTGACTACTCTTTTCAAAGACCTACAGTAGAAAAAGGCAAGTCTGTCGGAGGAAGCGACCGCATTTCAATACAAGACCTGAAAGAGTGGGCAGAACCAGGTAAACCCGTTTTACCTTTCAAATCGGTAGATATACTTATTCCTTACGGCAAAAAGGTTATGGATATTAAGTTTATCCCCCAGGAAGCAGAAACAATCAAGGGATATTATGATATCGCGCCGGGCAGTCCGATAGCTCCTACTTTTTCAAGCAACGTAAAAATAAACACCGTAAAAAATCCCAAAATTTATTCCCAATCATTCCCCTATCCCAGTAAAATATCTTCACCTTACACCGTTCAAAGGGTTTCAGGGTATGACATATTGATTTGCAGATTATATCCTGCTCAATATATTCCCACCGAAGGAAAACTATTTTATTATAAAAACATAACCATAGAAATAACCTTATCGGATAATTTCACAATCGCAGACGAGCAAAGAAAGATGTTGCTTTCAAACAATCAAACTCTTGCCAGAGTAAGAAATATGGTAGACAACAAAAATACTTTATCATCATATTCTTCCGGGTTTGGAACTTTCAATTCCAAGAGTTCCACACCTCCCTATGATTACATAATTATAACCAATGCGGCTTTGAAAGACAGTTTTCAAAGGGTTGTAAACTGGAAGATTTCAAAAGGTCTGGAAGCACGTGTATTCACAACAGATTCAATATATGCCAATTTTTCCGGGGTAGACAACCAGACAAAAATCAGAAATTTTATAAAAGACTGTTATACAACATGGAGCGCAACTGCGCATCCGTTAAAATGGGTAGTTCTTGGCGGGGATGAAGATGTTATTCCCATCAGGGGGTGTTTCGGGTGGTCCACCGATGGCACAATTGGGTTCGTAGACTCTACTATGCCCTGTGACCTTTATTATTCAGCGCTTGACGGGAATTGGGATGCCGACGGTGACGGTGTTTATGGAGAAGGAGACGTATCAGGCGGAGGGACTGGAACGGCAGGCGAGGAAGCAGATTTACTTTCCGAAATTGCAGTTGGGAGGGTTACCGTAGATACGCCTGAAGAAGCACATAATTATATAAACAAACTGCTTCATTATGAAAGCGCGCCTGACGCAAATTATCTCAACCAGGCGCTTTTTGTAGGAGAACAATTGGATCCTTCTACTACTGGAGGGACAAAAAAAGATGGGGTAGCTTATCTTATGCCGCAATGCAATATAACACGATTATATGAGCCGGAAATGGTTACAGGCATAGTTCATGATAGCATTGAATCCTGTCTTAATGCAAATCCTTA
>JAQTXJ010000091.1 GCA_028688815.1 bacterium
GTCATTTTGAAATATTCGGTCCCGCGGAAAAAGCAGTAGCAGGTAAATATCTTGCCCCCAAAGAAGACATGATAACCCAAATCTGGAGCGCTGCTACCATTTACGGAACAGACGGTATTACCATCTTCACGTATCACGATTTATTTAATTATATGAAAGATGGGTTAAAAGAGGCAAAAGAAGATATAAAAGTTACTGCACAAGGATATAAAGATTTCGACTTAATTTTCTCTAAAATAGCAAACATCAAACAAAATCCTATCGTATTTTATTATCCTTATACGGATTTTTGCGTTCATTACTGGAGAGAGGCATTTTTGCCGGCATTTGGAGCTCTTCGTTCTCTCGGGATTCCTTTTGATATTATACCTTTTATTCCACCTGTGGGCGAAGAAATTCCTCCCTTCTATCCAATGAATCTGAATACAGTACAATTAGATTATCTTTTGAAAAATAAATTCGTAGTTGTACTTCCTGATGTTTCTGGAATGCAGGAAACAGACAGTATTTTATTAAAAAGATTTATTGAAGAAGGCGGGATAGTAATACTATTCGGTCATAACATTCCTTATGGAGACAGATTTGTCCGTAAAGACCTTTGCGGAGGTAACGAAAACAAAGCAACCAATCATTCAGACATAATTATGAAAGAAACATTGGCTAACAGGATAAAGGCGGGAGAAAATGCGCTTGACCCATCTTTATTATTTGCATCATCTTCAAAAGCTATCTTAACCCTTAAAAATGGAGATTCCGTGTTGTCAACTATCACTCCTGAAATTCTAAATTCCCCATCCTGGACACCGACAACTGCTAAACCAATAGCCGTTTTTGAAGACGGAAGTTCTGCGGTTATGCTTAACAATTTCGGAAAAGGTAAAGTGTTTACAATAGCATTGAGTCTTACCCAGGCATCTGAAGTTATACCGGATTTAGTAAGAGATATTTTTGATTACGCATTGAAACAAAACGGTAATGTGCGGCCTTTTGACATATTAGGTGGAAATAAAGATATGGATTTTGCAATGGCTACATTGCCTAACGAATCAAGAGTGGCAATGATTAACCATACCGATAAACCGGTAGAAATGACATTACTTCCTTTGACAATGCAAGCCGATAAAAAATATAAACTTGTAAATATGAGAAACGGGCAAATCATTAAGAACGGTACAGGAAAAGAATTGAGTAACAATAAAATAAACATTAAAGCTTTTGATTTCAGCGCGTTATCGCTGTTGCCGTTAGAATAGAAAATGATTTTTGTAGGGGCGTATTGCAATGCGCCCCTACAAATAGGTAGCCGCAAGCTTCAGCTTGCGTATTTAACGAATGAAACATTTAACATCGAAAAAAACAAAAATCTTTTCCTCGTGGCCTGTGTATGACAAACTTGAACAAAAGGCTCTAGATGATACACTTAAAAGCAACAAATGGGGTTGTATTGATGGGAACAAGGTAAATGAATTTGAGAAAAAGTTTGCAAAATTTCACGATGCGAAGTTTGGAATATGCGTTAACAGCGGGACGAAAGCGCTCGAGATTGCTCTAAAAGCATTAGGAATTAAACCCGGTGATGAAGTAATCGTTCCTGCATATACTTTTATAGCCACAGCTTATGCGGTAGCAGAAGTCGGAGCTATACCGGTTTTCGTTGATATTTACGGCAACTCTTATAACATCTCCCCTCTTGAAATAGAAAAAGCAATTACAAAAAGAACAAAAGCAATTATTCCAGTTTATTTTGGTGGAATGCCGGCAGATATGGACAACATTCTTAAAATCGCAAAAAAACATCATTTAGCCGTTTTAGAAGATGCAGCACAGGCACACGGCGCAGAGTACAAGGGGAAGAAAGCAGGAACAATCGGAGACATAAGTATTTTTAGTTTCCAGTCCAGCAAAAATATGACCTGTGGAGAAGGCGGAATAATTCTAACTAACAATGAAACTCTTGCAAAAAAGTGTAAATCTATTGTAAACTGCGGCAGGAAAGAAGGCGAACCATGGTATATGCATTATACTTTGGGCGGGAATAGCAGATTAACGGAATTCCAGGCTGCCATACTATTAGCCCAACTTACACGTGTTAAAAAACATAATGAAATAAGAGAAAAGAATGCCAAACTTCTTACGGGAAAACTTAAACAAATAAAGGGAATTGAGCCTATTACAAGAGACAAAAACGTAACTATTCACCCCTATCATCTTTATATATTTAAATATAAGTCAAAGTATTTTAAGGGTATGCCCAGAGATGAATTTATAAAAACATTGAACGAGGAAGGTATTCCTGCATCAGGTGGATATATAATGCCTCTTACCCGTCAGCCTGCATTCAGAGGATTAAATCGCAAATTATCCCCTAAAGTTTTACCTGAAAGCGAAAAAGCTTGTAAAGAAGCAGTCTGGCTACCACATTATGTTTTGCTTGGAAATAAAAAAGATGTAGAAGATATTGTAGTAGCAATTAAAAAAATTCAGCAGTATTGCAATATTTGAGGTTTTATACTACTATTAAATAATTAACTCCATAAAACATATGTTGGGTGGAAGAAAGAGGTTATTTTTACAGTTTTGGAAGTAAATAAAATTATTTTTTTAAAGTTCAATCTTCTTCTAAAATAGAGATATTTTTGAAATATGCTGCCCCGCCTCCACTATACCAATCATATCTACCAAATCCCATTGTCCAACTGCTAAAAGTCGAGTCTCTTAATAAGGATACCCTCTCGCCATTATAGAATAAAGAAAACTCATTAGTCTGGACAGAATCTATAGTTACTTTAGAAACTACTACCCCTATTGTTACCCAATCATATCCCGGGTTTGTACCCGTGTAACTACCTTCCTGTATAATTCTTTCCGCACCATTCTTTTTCACAAAAAATTTATAATCATCTTGATATGGGTAAAGAGTAAAATAGTACCCGTCATCGCCAGATATATCTTTTATCATAAATATCCCCGTCTGGTCAGCTGAACTGTTCCAATCAACTTTAAATTTAATTTTCAAAGACATATGATTAAAATCCGTCACATTCAAATACGCATAAACTCCGTTACTATAACTTTTAATAACCCCCGGTGTTTCTTCTATCCACCCATTAATATCATCAAATACAATATCACTTGAATCAACTACCGTCCAATTACCCGGAATTTCTTTTTCCACAGGGGCAACAGGGTTACCTTTCCCCCAATTAATACTTGAAGGATTAGAACAACCATATACAAAGAGAATACTTAATAACAAAATAGTTTTTTTCAAAAGCACCCCTTTTTTAAAAATAATATATTATACTTAGAAATGGAGATAAAGTCTTTTCATTAAGCGGAGTATTCAGTAAGTGTGGATAACCATTACAAGTTGCTAATGTATAGTCAGTGTTATGATACATAAATTCCCCGACTAAAACAAAACTTTGATTAATATAATAATTTATTCCTCCACTTATATTCATACTACGTGCTACAAATCCGTTTTTGGCATCTCCGGCAAGTCCATAAAACCCACCCCCGACAGAAGCAAATGGTTGCAGTCTTGTAGGTTTAAGAAAGAGAATTTTGCCATTGAGTGTCATCCCCCCAAAAAGAAATTCATTAAACCCTTTATCAATGTTTCCAATCCAAATTCTTTCTTTGCTTTCATGAAAAGAGTCAAAGAAAAATCTTGTGCAAAGAGAAAACCTTTTAGAAAAACTATATCCTATTCCCAGATCTACCCCATATCCTGCGGATAATGTAATATCTCCCATTAGTATATCATATCTCAACCCACCTTCACAAAAAAAGCCTCTTTCCCTTGTAAACAAAAATCTTTTATCTTCTTTTTGAACTCCTGCTTCTGTGGTGTTTTCAGTTAATTCAGTTTTAATAACGGCTCTATCACTTCCAACATTATCTATTAATGGAGAAGCTTTAATTATGTAAGGAGGTATTGTCAAAATAATACCTACTAGACAAAGAAATAATTTATTCATTTACTATCTTTATTCTAAAAATAAAATACGTTTATACTTAAATTTGTCAATATAAAATAGACACTAAGTGTTTTATAATTTTGATTACTACTTTTTTTAAAAAAGATTCTGCATCAGAAGTAGTTAATATTCTTTTACGGATTAAGTCTCCATAGTGCAAAATTCAGAACTGATGCAAGGCTTACCCATAAAATATAGGGTATTAGAAGTATCCCTGCCGGAATTGATATTTTGAAAAAACTCAGTATTGTCAATAGAATTGCAATCCACAAGAATATAATCTCAACGAACCCTGCAATTGGAAGTTTCAGTCCAAAGAATAGAACAGACCATAAAATATTTAGAAGCAGCTGTACGAGGAAAATACCAAGTGCAATTCTGACCTGTGATTTTTTTATTCCTTCTCGCCATATAAGGAATGCCGATATTCCCATAAGCAAGAAAAGAGTCGTCCATACCGGGCCAAAAACCCAGTTGGGAGGACTAAAGGATGGTTTTTCCAGAGCCCTATACCATGTTGATATTGAGGGGGTTGTAAAAACTGCGCCAATTCCACCTGCAAGTTGACAAACAACTATACTTATTATTAATTTTAATCCGTTACTCAATTTGCTATCTTTCATTATACCTCTGCTTTTTTAAGTTTATATGTTAAAGAGAGAAGACATTTTGTAATTTCACCTGGTTACGAAAAGCAAAAAATTTGGGAAGAGAAAACATCTTCCCAAATTTTTATGGCTCCCCGAGTAGGACTCGAACCTACAACCTACTGGTTAACAGCCAGCCGCTCTGCCGATTGAGCTATCGGGGAATCATTACTTAATTACAACAAATTTCTTTACATCTTTATCTTCGACATCAGTAGTTGTTAAAATACAAACATATACTCCACTGCTTACCCTCTCTCCGTTATTTGTTTTTCCATCCCATTCTTCAGGTTTTTGTATCCCCATTAATTTTTGACCCAAACTTTTATCCCATATAAGCTTACCGGACACCGTATATATCCAGAGATGCGGACAGGAAGTATTAATTATTTGATAATGAATAAGGAGTTTTTCTCCTGTAGATATTCTATACGGAGCGGGAGAAAACATCAAAATTCTATTTCTATTAAGCGGTAATACTGGTGGTTCTGGGTTCTCGTAATTAATTGCGGCATAAGCATTTGCTATACCATACCCTAAAGTATCATTTGGCGAAGCAGCTTTACTTGCAGTTTTCATAATTACTTCTCTTATTTTCATCGGTCCCCAATCAGGATATGCCTGTTTGACGCAAGCACAAACACCCGCAACAAGAGCCGTAGCATCAGATGTCCCGCGTCCATTGTAATCAACTATAGAATCATAATCCGGATAAGAAAAAGGTTCTGGCATAGCATAATTACCTGCCCACGGACCACATACCTCAGGTTTCATAACACCATCACCTCTTGGGCCAATGCTAGACCCTGTAACTGGATTTGTAGTGTTATCCATATGAACCCAATTTCCAAGTGTATCAACTCCTCCTACTGCAAGAATAGAATCCGCAGAAGCAGGCGATACGATAGAGGTATCTGCTGTTTCCGCCAATGGACCTGAAACATAATAATTTCCCATAGCCGTTACCAATAAAACTCCTTTATTCCATAACTGGCTTGCACATATATCCAGAGGATAATGTTTCCCATCAAGAGAATCAAAAGCATAAGCAGGCGTTTGACCAGGATTTATCCATCTTCTATAACCAAGAGAACTGGATATGATGCTTGCACCTACACTATCCACCAGCCATTCTGCTCCTGCAATCCACCAATCTTCTTCAGCTATATAATCAAAACCCTCTTGAGTTGACCATAAAAGTTCTGTTTTAGCAAGTGCAAATGATGCGCCAAAAGCGGCACCAATACATCTGTTTGAAGCTCTACCCCCGAGCAAAGACAACATAGCAGTCCCATGCGATATTTGTTTCTGCCCATATGGACTTTCTTCACGATAAATAACAGTGTTTACACCGTCCCACACACTATCTATCTGATTTTCTTGATAAGAGGTAGTATCATCTCCGCCTATAAAATCACGTTCTGCTATTACATTAATACCTTCAAGTATTTTATTTTTACGCCATTCAAATCCCGTATCAAGTATTCCTAAAATAACTCCACTCCCCGTATAACCCGAATTATGAGCTTTTATCAAATTTAACTGCTCAAGTTGTTTTTGTGAACTTCCGTAATCTATTCCACTCTTAACGGAAACATATGTTCCCGTACTACTTTGCAATGTCCTGACAGGTTCTATTTTATAAACATAAGGTTTTTTAGCTATTTCAGATAACAATCTTACAGGAATTATAACGGTAGATGCGTTCAACCATTTAGAAGTAACTCTTATGTTTCCGCCCATTGTTTTCAGTTCATCCATATAAGGTTTATAAACAGGAATATCCGTAAAATCACACAGCATATCAGGTTTTCTAACAACAAGCCTGTTTTTCTTTACATTTGGCGAAAGCAACGCCTCAACCTTTACAAGAGCTTTTTTATATTCCGTTTCTTCTTTTATACCTTTATCTGTATAGAAAACCCATACTTTTATTTTACTATCCTGAGATTTGGTAGATAACCATTCCGAAAATCCTTTGGAAACTTTAGGCTCTAAAGGAGAAGTATAAAGTTGCGTACTTAAAATCACATAAAATAATAAATTCATTATGAGCTCCTTGCTTTATAAAAAAAGTATGTTTATATTATTATAAAACTCTTTAGTGTCAAGTAAAAAACAATTTTTTAATCTGCTTTTTTGAATACCATTGCTATGACCGTTTTATCATTTCCGCCCATAGAAACCATTAATCCGTAAGGCCTGGCAGGATTAATTTTAATCTGACAATCCCCTGCTTTTCCGGTTAATTGATGAAGTATATCAACAGCCTGTCTCACACCTGAAGCGCCTACCGGATGTCCGTATCCAATAAGTCCACCCGTAGTATTAGTAGGCAACTCTCCATTTATACGAGTTTTTCCTGATTTTACAAAATCGGCACTTTCTCCATATTTAGATGCTCCAACAGCTTCCATAGATATTAATCCGCTAATTGTAAAACAATCATGAACTTCTAAAAGTCCTATATCTTTAACGGAAATACCTGCCCTTTCATATGCCAGATTTGCAGCTTGTTCGGTGGTCTTGAATTTTGTAAGGTCCGGGGGAGGCATAGTTATATCATCTTCGCATTGTCCCCAGCCTACAACTTCTACTGCATCTTTTTTGGATACCCCCAATTTTTTTAATCCTTCTTCGCTTGCAAAGATAATGGAAGATGCACCGTCAGAAACTTTCGAGCAATCGAATATGTTTATATGTTCACAAAAAGCAGCCGGGTTTGGAGGAGTCATACCGGCTTTAAACAAATCTTTTATAGCATTATGATGTTCCTGAGCTTTAGGATTTTTACGGGCATTTTCAATTGCCTGTGCATACCATAAAGCCATAGCTTCGCGTGATTTTTCTTTACCAAATTTTTCAAAGTATTTACCTGCACGTTTAGAAAATTCCGCAGGAAAGAAAAACGCATGTCCTTCTTTTCTTTCAGAGTTATAATGAGCGGCTCCAGCCAAAAAATCCGCACCATAAACTGCTTTAACGGTATTCTGGACTTCCACTCCCAAAACCATAACTACATCTGAAACTCCGGCTAATACAGCTTTTGCAGCCAACGTTAGCCCCAATCCTCCGGATCCGCAAGCGCCTTCAACTCCGGTCGCGGGTTTATATTTTAATGCAGGATGAATCATAGGAAAAAATCCGGGGCGGTTGCTCTGGTGGTTAAAACGAGCCATCATAAAATTTGAAATAACGCCTTCATCAATATTAGAGGGGTCGTTTATCTGTGCTATTGTTCCTTTCCCGGCTTCCATAATATACTGTTCAAGACCAGGTCTTGCAGCTTTAGGACTAAATTCTTTTCTTCCTGTGCCAAAAGCAATTGTATTATATCCGGCAGTTGCATAAACAGGTTTATGTAAGTATTTCATATTTCCCCCTTAATTTGTACTTCTTCTTTTAAGTTCGACTTCCAAATCACCCCATTTGAATTTAACCGTAAATTTAACAGGAGTTCTATCTTCATCATAATACATAACAATTCCGCCTTTTGAACCAAATGTTTTTATTCCTGTAAGATTCGGAATTACTGCT
>JAQTXJ010000021.1:0-35213 GCA_028688815.1 bacterium
CTCTATTACCGAATTGTGAGGAAATTCAGGCATTAACTTAACGAAAACTCTATTCACGTCAGGCAAACAACTTCTCTTTTCTTCAAAATAAAAAACTACTTTACAATACTTAATCGACTCATTGACTGCATTTTCTGCCGCGTAGGGTTCCGCCTCAAGAGGACTCACTTCAACCTTCTGTTTTGCATTTCCTGCCGAATCGTATTCCATTTTTGCAGTAATTTTCCCAAAATCTCCAAGCTTATACAGCCTTGCCATCGCATCACAAATATCGTTTTTTTCTATATAACTTCCTTCTCTTAATCTAATCGCTTTGAGAAGCTTCTTTTTCTTGCCCTCTCCCCCATTTAACTCAATAGATGAAATACAATAAATATCGTTTTGGGACAACCCTTCTTTTATACATATATCTTCTTTGATTTGTTTTACTTGTTTCCCTGCCGCATCATAACCCGCATCTACCATTTTCTTTATTTTCGCTGAAGAAAAATCAAAACCGCCTTCCACGTCTAAATCAATTTTGGCATCGGCGTTATTCCAGCTGCTCTGTAAATAATAATCCCGCGAAATATAAAAAACCTTAAACGCTATGTCCACCATAGAAAATCCTGAAATGTCTTTGTCTTTTTCTTCCTTACCCATCTTGTAAGGATATACTGCTATAATGTAATCAAAAAACTTGTCCCCATTTTTTATGGTGTTTTGGGGCGCCCTTATAGAATCAAAAGGTATAAACGCATCCACAGGAAGGTCATCTAACACGCCTCCGTCTATATAAAGCTTATCCCCGATTTTCATCGGTTCAAATACCATTGGATATGATCCGCTGGCGCGAGCCGCAGTAGAAACCGTTCCTTTCCGCATTAACTCTATGTTGCCGCCTTTTACGTTCATTAATAATGCTCCGAAAGGAATATCAAGATTGTCAAAATCAAAACCCGCCCTATAATCGGAAGCCAAAGATAATCCCGTAAACTTATCCGTTAACTTTTGCGCCGTCCTGAACCCTGATATTTGGTTAAACCATTTATCGGGACGCGACCATCTTATGTCTAAATTTAATCTCGACTCTTTAGGTTCTTCTTTTAATCTTTCCCATAATGGGAAACTCTCTCTTGACAACTGGTCCGAGAATAAATCATCCCAGTCTATGTTTTTGCTGATTCTTTCAATGGAATCAGGTGAATACCCGCAGCAATAAAGCCCTCCAATAATCGCTCCTATACTTGTACCGGTAATTCCGTTTATGGGTATGTTGTTCTCTTCCAGTATCTTCAACACCCCGATATGCGCCATTCCCCTAATCAATCCCCCACCTAAAACTAACCCGACTTTAATGTTTTTGTGTAAGTCGGGAACATCTTCCCATTTGGAACTTGTTTTCGTAGATTCTTCCGCCCATACAGGATTTTCTGTAGGAATCTGTTGTTCCCATATACAATTAGACGAATCCGATGATTTCTTATCAAATTTCAACCTAAAATAACAAGGGAATTCATCTTTCTCCGCTTCTCCCCTTCTCACCATCTCTTTAGTCGTTTCCACTTTGGGCTGCAATGACTGTGTCATTGCTTCCTTTGTAGTCTTTCCCGCAAACAACGGCATTCCCAGTAATACAGCCAATCCTATATAAAAATATGTTTTATAATTCATTGGTCAGTAACTATATTTATAATTTGAATCTTTGCAACTTAATTCTTAATTTTTGTTCTTCTATTACTTTCTAATGCTTGCTTTTAATCTGCGGGAATCTGCGTCCAAGAATCCTTTGTCTTTTGATTTTTTCTTTGCAACTTTGCGACTTTGCGCGGGATATTCCGTTTTCTGCTTTTTATCTATTTTTCACTTCTTTCAATATCACATCAATCTGCTCTGCCAGCTCAATAAGATTCTTTCCCACAAACCACTGCCCGTGCGCCTTAACCGAAACCCCGAAAGTGTTATGCCTCTTCAACATCCACGCAATTTCTTTCCCGATTTCCTCTGTTGCATAAGAAAACTTAGTTATAACCGGAATATATACGGATTTTAACCTTATATCCGAATGCTCCGAAATCTCTGTCATCCTGTCATTATGAATGTGTATAATGCTCTTGCACAACGGATTTTTATCTTTGTGCAGCGTAGAATGTATTACCCAGTGCGGAGCTGATTCCGCAGAAGGCTTTATCAAAGAATCCCCATAATAATAATACTTTTTATCCTTCGTTACAATGGGAGTTTCCGAAAACATACTTATCTTGTCTTTTGAAGTGTTTGTAGCCGTGATTATCATAAAGTTTCTGTCTTTGCATTTATAGAATGAGCTGATTACGATATGCGTCAAAGAAGTCGTAGCTTCCTCTTCAACTAACATTTTTGCGGATTTCTTTATTTCTTCCATCCTCTCAAATATGGAATAAAGTTCTTCTTTGCTCAAAGACTCAGGCAAAACACCTTTGTATGCTATCTCCGGAACTTCAATTTTCCCCGGCGTTAAAGCAACTTTGGTTTCTATGAGTCCCTTTTTCCCAAGACAATCCTTATTTTCAATCATAAGCTCATTTTGATGCCCTTCAAATATATCCCTGACGGAAAGAAGAGTAATTTTAGGATTCTTGAATTTATTATATATATTCTGAACGGCAAAAAACATCTGTTTAGGAGGGTTTGAGATGCAAGCATCAATATACTCGTATACCGTCATAGGCTTGGTTATGTAATGCCCATACAAAATCCTGAATTCCCTGTCTTCCCAACCCTTTTTCCCAAATTCTTCCAAACAATTATGTATTTTCTTTCCCCATTCCTTATCCTTCTCTTGAATCATTATTTTATCCAATTTTATTTTAACCTCATTTTTCATAAATATTCTCCTATTGGTTAGGTAGGGCTTGTTTGGAAGGTGCGTCCCAATCCTTTTTGTTATTTTTTACCCATCAATTTTCTGTCCTCCGTGTTCTCCATTTTTTTAGTTGGACTTTGTTCCGCAGGGAACTTAGTCCAACTTATCCGGTAGCAGACCCTTAAAACTTTAGTTTTTAGGGGATTCTATCCAGACTTCTGGACTCCGCTGGGCTCTGTGACCTCTATGGTTTCATCTGTTTTCTGTTGTTTCTCACTTCTATGTTTTTTCTCTGTGACCTCTGTGGTTAATCTTTCTGTTCTTAGCGCCCTCTGCGGTGAAAAAACTACAGCCCTCTGCCCCATTCAGGTTTCAGAGAATTTCCCCCTTCTTTAATCACCAAATCAATATCTCGCAAAAACTTCTCTTTATCATTTGGAAACCTCCCCGACAATGGCAAATAATTTGATGCGTGATTGGTTCGGAAAATACACCCCGAAGAAACATTTATATTCTCTATAATAAGTTTCATTTCTTTAATCATATCAAGAGGTTCTGGCAAAACAAACTTTTTATCTTTCCATTCTGTATAAAGTCCTGTCCCTTTTACTATCATCAATGTTAAAAGCGAAAAATAAAGTGGTCTCATAGCCGTTATTGCTTTGCCGGTATCTATTGCGTGTTCTTCCCATAACTCCGTCCCCCCTAATCCCAGTAAACCTATGACGGAAACCTTAAACCCTGCATTCTGCGCTTTCTGTACCGCTTCAATCATTGATTCTACAGTTGTCCCCTTGTGTATTTTTTCTAAAACCTTATTGTTCCCGCTTTCAAGCCCGATATATATCATAGAAAGTTTTTTCCGCACCAAATCCTTTAGCTCTCTATCTGTTTTCCTCAATATGTCATCCGCATTTGCATAAGTTCCTATTCTTTGAAGTGTAGGAAATCCGGAATTCAACCCATCCAGAATGGGAACAAGTTTTTCGTTACTCAACACCATTGCATTCCCATCTGCCAGAAAAACCCGTCTCGTATAAGACATATCGTTCTGCGCTTCTCTTATGTCTTTTAATATATCTTCTATTTTCCTCGCCTGAAAAGGTTTATTCAGATAAGTAGGACAAAAACTGCATTTATTATGCGAGCATCCGTAAGTAACCTGCAAGATAAAACTCTCCGCTTCGCTCGGCGGTCTAATAACCATCCCTTTATATTTCATTATATTAGCCACTAATATCTCTCATTTTAATATATATTGTGTCCCCTAAGTAAATAAATTCTTAAAAAACAAAAGGCAGGTGTTGTTCACCTGCCCGAGATAGAAATTATTTTCATCTCAATAAAGTAACCTTTCTAGTTGTAGTTTTATCTCCTATCTGAATTTTTGCAAAATAAATTCCATTTGGCAATTGTTGCTCCAGCTCATCCTTTCCGTTCCATATTCGTCCTTTTAAAAGAGTTTTTACCTTTTTACCACTGATGTCGTAAATCACAATTTTCTCAGACCCTTGAAAGTGGCATTCGAATGAGAATGGATTTGGAAAAACTTTTATTTCATGTTCCATGTTGCATATTCCGTGTTCCTCTTCTACCGCTTGATTTTCTCCGCAAGAATCAAATGTAACAAGTTGTCCGTTGGAAAATTTCTTAATTTTCAGATTATCTATCAACATCCCAAAAGGATAGTTTACAAAATCATCGTTGTAACCAAAGAAAATAGATAAAGTGTCTAAGCTCAAGCAGGCCTTACCATTAGCATCTCGGGGTGTAAAAAACTCCCAAGAAATCGTTTTCCATATATCACTATAATAAGTAGTAGCATCTGTCGTATATATTTTTCCCTGAGAAATCACGCGGAAATATATATTTACTCCATGAGAAGAATCTCCAAAGGCCTTGCCATCAAAGACAATTGAAATCGAATCCCCACTAGTGGAAAGATTAAATGCTTTCCAGAAACCAATACTACCCTGCTCAGCGCCACCGCCAATATTAGAAAATTTCAGGCATTTGGTTCCGCCCGATGGACCAGCACTATCATAAATTTCTATTTTGCCTTTATCTTTAAAATCATCCGAAGACATACCATCTTTGATTGTTGGCGATGCAGTAGAATCAATTCTACTCCACCCGCAAACCGATTGTCCAAAAACCGAACTGGAAAATACTGTTAAAACTATAACTAAAAATAAGTTTTTAAAGAACATTTATCCCCTATATTACGTTAAACGTCATTGTTTAACTGTATTATACTCTATCATATTTTTACGAAAATGTCAATCCTTTTCCCCCTAGTTCCTAAGTAATATAAACCATAAGATGGCATCCTCAAACCCCGCAGGTCTTCAAAACTGCAAATCAATCCCAAATCCGAGACTTTAATTCTTAAATAAATAGACTTTCCTTGCCAAACTCGGGGGCAACAGTTCCTTTCCTGATAATATCTTTACTTTTACAGTATTTGCATTCTGATATCATCTGTGTTATTGGGGTGTAAAGCACTTAGCAAGTGGGTATTAAAACAACTTCTATTCTACCGACTTCGTTAATATCCCGGACATTTCTAATACTTTATCTGACATCTTCCCGGCTTCTTTTGCCATAATTGTTCTTTTTTCGGATACATTCCACATTTCTTCCCAACTCAATAGCCATAAAGACAACTCTAATTGTATGTTTATAAGCGTCTCACTTGCTTCTGGTTCAGTTGAAAAAGCAGCCCATTCTATCATACATCTACATTCTTTTACTATACTTTTAACCACATTTAGATGTTTTATATTATCTGAAAATGATTGAATACGGGCAAGGTCAGCCGCTATTCCCCCTAATTTGATAGGTAACGGGTCGTTCAGATACCTTTCTTTAAGGACAGATACGTTCATTTTTATTTTAATAAATATTCTGCAATCTCTTTTACTTTTTCTCTTGTATTAGGATTAAGAAGTTTCATAGATGGATTGCCTTGTTTTGGTCTGATATTCAACAATGCTTCATACCGAATTTCTTGAGTATCCGGTATCCAGTCTGCACCCCAAATGTTTTCCTGTTGACTGCCATCTTTAATAAGCACTGCTTCGCAATCAGCATGCAATTCTCCTCCACCGGCAAGAATTCCTTTTCGGATATCTACCGCTAATTTAATATAAGTCTCTAAAGATTCTAACATTTCCTTTAATTGTTTTTCGGTAGTATGTGTGCGCAATAAATATATCATATATTTTACCTGTTCACATTATAATTGTTTATGTTAAAAAAAATATCACTGACTGTCAACTTAAATTATTTTGAAGCAAATAGGAGAATGTGCATTGTTCATCTCCCGTTTCCTCCCACTTCCTTTCAACTTTTCATTTCTAAAAAAATACACTCATTAATTCTTATTTTACCAGCTTTATAACCTTAAAACAACTTCTTTTTATAGCTGTTTTTACAACAAGAAAATAAACTCCCTGTTTCATATTGGAAGTGTTTATATCCAATTTTCCTTTTACAAAACTCTCTCTTCCCGTCAAAACAACTCTCCCGCAAATATCATACATCACATATTGTATTTTCTGTTCAACAGGCAACAAAAGAGTTATTTTGTTAACAAATATTGAACTCCCTATAGACACGCCTTGTTTGTTTGTTATTTGTTCTTCTATTGCCGGAGGTGCCTCCAAAGCTAAACTATGAAAATCTCCCGCAGAAATTTTACTGGCAATTATTCCTATTTGAACGGGAACCTTTACTGTGCTGTCTCCCCCATTCCCTATTTGCCCAAAATCTCCCTGTCCCCAGACTTGAACATTCGCGTTTGAGAGTAACGCAAGACTGAACATTGAACCTGCAGATACCATTATGGCATTACTTATTCCCGGCACCACAACAGGCGTATCCGTATCAACAAGGGTTCCATTTCCAAGTTGCCCGCAAGCATTATATCCCCAAGCCTTTACTTTTCCATCCGATAAAACAGCAAGATTATGACAACTTCCTGCCGAAACTCCCTTCGCATTATTTATTCCCGAAACTAAAACAGGCGTATCGCTGTCAATACTCGCCCCATTTCCAAGTTGCCCATATTTATTAAATCCCCATGCTTTTATAGTACTATCCGATAATAATGCTAACCCGTGAAGTACTCCTGCAGAAATTTCTATTGCGTTATTTATCCCGCAAACTACAATAGGAGTATCGCTGTCAATCTTTGTCCCGTTGCCTAATTGCCCGGAATTATTATACCCCCACGCTTTTATCGTGTTATCGGACAAAAGAGCCATTCCATATTCCCATCCGGCAGAAATTTTCACCGCATTATTTATTCCAAAAACCGTAACAGGAGTATCCCTGCCAATAGTCGTTCCATCCCCGAGCTGTCCATACTCATTATTTCCCCAGGATTTTATCGTCCCATCTGACAAAAGAGCTAAACTGTGTTCACCTTTTGCAGAAATTGCTATAACATTTTTTATCCCGTATACCACAACAGGGGTATCGCTATCAATCTTTGTCCCATTGCCAAGTTGCCCATCTTCATTATACCCCCATGCCATTACAGTACTGTCTGATAACAACGCCAAACTATGTTCTCCACCCGCAGAAACAGCAATAGCATTCCATATCCCTGTAATCCGGACAGGCATATATCCATTAGCTTTTGTTCCATTGCCAAGTTGCCCGTAAGCATTATATCCCCATGATTCAATTGGCGCCGCATTAATACTCCCGGCTAAAATAAAAGTAATAAAAACAAAAAATATTTTTCTCACTTCTTCCCTCTTTACTTTCTATCCTGTTAATCCTGTCTAATATTCTGTTTAATATGACACTATCTAAACTGTCTACACTATCTAAACTATCTTCTCTTTTTCCCGGTATCCGGATGCGCTGCAATAAAATTCCGAACACTATCAAGAGCAGGCCTATGCGAAAAATCTTCCTTCATCATCCCCCAATAATCCGTTGAGGTACGTAAAGAATCCTGGTATTTATATGCTCCGAAATCCTGTAACGTAAAAATAAATATTTTATTAAGCCATGCTCTTTGTTCTTTTGCTTTACATATTTCAAGTAAATATTGTGCCTGGTCTGCTTCGCTTATGGTATCTGAATATGCCGCAAGAATGGTTGAATCCGGCAAACTTATTGCGGGATGTGTACGGTTACACCCTATTTCTGTAATCCATACCGGTTTTCCCGGCACGTATTTATCAAGCACAGGCTTTATTTTTGTATCAAGATAGGTAAAATCTCCATACGTATAGATGTGAAGACTTATTATATCAAAATAATTTCCACACCTCTCAAGAACCATTCTTAACAATGCGGAATCCTCTCCCGATATAGTATAAATTGCATTGACTCTCCATCCCGCGTCTCCTCCGGTTGCTCCCATAACAGGCCCAATAACCTGGGCAGACAGGTCTGCAGATTTTATTGCCTGGTACGATATTCTGGCATACCTGGCAAAATCATCAATACTCCCATATCCCCCATATTCAGGTTCATTACAGATTTCCCAGCTTTTAATAGGTTTGGTAAGCCCTGGCATATCATTGTTCCCATCACCATCATACCTTTCAACGGTGTTCTGCCAGTATTTTTTACATTTCAATGTGTCATCACGCCATGGTGCCCAGTTTGGCGGACCTGTACATATCAATAAATTTAGATTCCGTTCCTGCATAAAAATTACAAGTGAATCCATAATATCCGTCCTGAAATGTGTAGTCCCGGGTAGAACATTGTAAGGCGCACAATTCGGTCTGTTCCACGTAAAACCACAACTCTTCATTGAATCAAGCCCTTGTGCATATAAGTTACGTAATCGCTCAGGACGCCACTGTTCAGGCCGATTGTAAGGTGAAGCTCCATATGGCCATACATCTATAACTCCCCATGGAGAGTCTGAACCATTTGATTTTACCGATTTTGCATACAAAAAATTAACGGGTATTACGATATATAACAAAATTAAAAGTTTCAACATACTGCCTCCATAAATTCCCGCTAAATAGAAAGTAGAAAATGTTAAATTTATTATTTTTATTATATTTTCATTACTTTAACTTTGCAAGTTTTTTAATAAAAAATTTAAACTTTACAAAAACACTTAATATAATAATATAAGAAATTATGCCACACGCACACTTTGTTCACTTACACGTTCATACGGATTACAGCCTTCTCGATGGCGCCTGCAAAATAGAAAAATTGGCTAAACTGGCTCAAGAATACAAACTCCCCGCCCTTGCAATAACAGACCACGGAAATATGTTCGGAGCAATCGAATTCTACAAAGCAATGGAAAATGCAGGAGTTAAACCAATTATCGGACAGGAAGCTTATATGGCTCCGAAATCAAGAAAAGACAGACAACCCGTTGACGGCGTTTCCTACTTTCACCTTACCTTGCTTGCAAAAAATGAAAAAGGATATCGAAACTTAATGAAGTTATCCAGTGAAGGCTGGCTTGAAGGACATTACTATAGACCCCGTATTGATAAAGAAATATTAAGAGAATATTCCGAAGGTCTGATTGGACTCTCCGGTTGCCTGAAAGGAGAAGTCCCTTACTGGATTATAAAAGGAAATTTAAACCTCGCCAAACAAATAGCCTCAGAGTACTTATCCATCTTCGGAGAAGGAAATTTTTATTTTGAACTAATGAGACTTGGCTTGGAAGAAAACGACATTGCCAACGGTGAATTAATAAAAATAGGCGCTGAATTGAATATTCCTTTAGTCGCAACTAATGACTGCCATTATTTAAACCAAGATGACGTTGAGGCTCACGATGTCCTTTTATGCTTACAAACCCATAGTGAAAAAGATGACGTAAAAAGATTGAAATTCGGGTCTGATAAACTTTACTTCAAATCTCCCGAAGAAATGATAGCCCTTTTTTCTGACCACCCTGAAGCAATATCAAATACATTAAAAATAGCAGAACAATGTAATTTAAGACTGGACCTAGATTCAAAAAATATCCGTTTGCCGGGTTATAAATTGCCCGAAGGTTATACTTCAATAGAAGATTACCTTACATTCATTGCTAAAGAAGGATTTAATTCCAGATACCCAACCCCGGCAAAAGTAATTCAGGAAAGGTTTGAATATGAACTTAATACCATAAAAAAAATGGGATATCCAGGGTACTTTTTAATGATTAGAGATATCGTAGACGAAGCTAAAAAAAGAAATGTCCCGGTAGGTCCGGGAAGAGGTTCCGCAGTCGGGAGTCTCATCTGTTATTGTCTTGGCATAACGGAACTTGACCCGATAAAATATGGTCTACTATTTGAAAGATTTCTAAACCCTGAAAGAATAGCTATGCCTGATATTGATATTGATATTGGTGATGAAAGAAGAGATGAAATCGTTACTTATATTACCGAAAGATACGGCAAAGACTCGGTATCCCAGATTATAACATTCGGAACTATGGGAGCAAGAGGAGTAGTCAGAGATGTTGCAAGGGTTTTGAAAATCCCATACCCCATAGCAGATAAACTTGCAAAACTAATCCACCCGACTTCATCCATTGCAGAAGCAATAGAAACCCCTGAAGTTAAATCTTTTGTTGAAAAAATGGAAGGCATTCCCCATCTTATTCAAATAGCATCCAAACTTGAAGGACTTGCCCGCCATGCATCAATGCACGCATCCGGAATACTCGTAGCTCCGGATAAGCTCATAGACGTCGTTCCCCTGTTCAAATCGGAAGGAGATACCATATCAACTCAATATTCTATGGAATCCGTAGAAAAAATCGGACTGGCAAAAATAGATATACTTGGGTTACGAACATTAAGCGTTATATATCATACATTGGAAAAAATAAACAAAAAAGACCCCAAAGAGATTCCTCTCGGGGATGCAAAAACATTTAATATGCTGAAAAAAGGACACTCAATCGGCGTATTTCAGCTTGAATCAGAAGGTATGAAAGACATACTACGTAAACTTAAACCCGAAAATTTTACCGATATAATGGCGTTAATCGCTTTGTATAGGCCGGGTCCTCTTGGAGGTGCAACAAAAGATAGTATTATAAAATGCAAACACGGCGAAGAAACTCCCAAATACCTGCATCCTTTGCTTGAACCAATATTGAAAGATACCTACGGCACCATACTCTATCAGGAACAGGTAATGCAAATAGCTTCCAGAGTAGGAGGATTCAGTCTCGGAAAAGCAGATATCCTGAGACGCGCAATGAGCAAAAAAACCCCCGAAGTAATGGAAGAACAGAAAAAATCATTTATTGAAGGCAGTATAAAAAATAATGTACCCGAAAAAATAGCAAATCAAATATTTGAACTAATCGTCCCCTTTGCCGGGTATGGATTCAATAAATCACACTCTGCTGGTTATGCATTACTTGCATACCAGACTGCATACCTTAAAGCTAACCATCCAAACGAATTTATGGCCGCCCTTCTTACTTCCGAATACCAGACTACTGATAGGATAAAATTCTTAATAGACGAATGCAAAAGAATGAAAATTGAAATATTGCCCCCGGATATAAATACGTCTGAAGTAGATTTTAAGGTAGAAGGTAATAAAATAAGATTTGGGTTTGCTACTTTAAAAAATATAGGCAAAAACGCCGCAATAGAAGTTATGAACAAGCGTCCCTTTAGCTCATTTGCCGATTTCCTGGCTCGAGTAACTCCTAATCGGAAAACAGGTGAATCTTTAATAAAATCAGGGGCCTTTGATTCCCTTGACAAAGACCGTAAAGCATTAATGGACATCCTGAATAATAAAACAACTTCTCAATTAGGATTATTCTTTGAATCCGAAGAAAAAGAGGTGGATGAGGAATGGAACAAAGCAGAACTCCTATCGTGGGAAAAAGAAGCTTTTGGTTTTTATTTCTCAGGACATCCTCTCGAAAGATACATAGATGAAATTGCCGCTATGCGTATTTCTACAATAACCGACCTAGCAACAAGATCCCTTGGTGAAGAAATAACCATAGGCGGCGTTGTAACAAGAAGAAAAGTACTAAAAGATAAAGAATTCAGCTTTATTACCGTAGAAGACTTTTCAGGAATAATAGAGGTTATGGTTTATAATAATGTTTTCGACATATCTGCTATCAATGCGGATGAGCCATTAATAATAAAAGGAAGACTATCCGAACGGAATGAAATTCATTCAGTAAAAGCTTCAAAAATAATAGCACTCGAAAAAATAAGAAAAGAATTCATAAACAAAATAGATATTTATATAGATATCTCGGGATTAGAGGAGAAAACTTTGATAGATTTAAATAAGATACTGGAAGCTTCCCAGGGCGAGTGTGAAGTATATATACATCTTACAAATGAATACGATGATGAAGCTCTATTAAAAAGCAACTTGCGAATTAAACCCGTTCGTAACGTTCTTCTAAAAATTAAAACATTGTTAGGAGAAGAATCCGTTAAACTTGGACTTGACCACAGTATGATGACATAATACAACTTAATGGAAACAAACAATACGCCCACTAATCCTCGCATTACTGCAAAACAACTAAAATCAGGAATGCGAATATTCTTCATAATTACAACCCTGACCCTTACCCTTATATTCATATTCACCGCAAGTAAAGAAACTTTGTTCGCACTCAAACAGGTGAATTATTTATTTTTAGGATTAACAACTCTGGTGTGCATACTTAGACTATACTTTGAATGCCTGCGATTACAGGTTTTAGGCTCGGCGCTCGGGAAAAAAATCAGTCTGAAAAGGACTGCCGAATTTACCTTTGGAGGATATTTTTTGTCCATTCTACCCTTTGGGGTTGGAGGGCTGCCCCTGCAATTCTATATCCTGATGAAAGAAAAGTTTTCTTTCGGGGAATCCGGTACCGTTATCGTAATGCGCGGGATTACATATTTGCTTGCATTCGTATTCGCAATTCCGGTTATTATATATTATAGAAACATTTTTGAAAGCTCCGGGCTGAAAATGCTTTCGGGTTATATTTTGGTTGTTTACAGTATATTCTTAATACTGTTTACCCTTGCTATGTGGAAAACCGAATGGATTAAAACCCAAATTAATAAACTCTCTAATTTTTTTATTCTTAAACATAAAGATAAATTCGCAAGCTGGATAAGCAAACTCGCAGATGAAATAGAAAATTTCAAACTTGGATTTAAAAAATGCTGCACTCACGGGATATATAAGTTTTTACTCGTAATACTTTTATCCGGAGTTTCTCTCCTTTGCTTTGTTCTTATGGTGCCTTTGTTGTTCAGGAGTCTTGGAGTATCCGTTCCGATCGTAGAAACCTCGATAATCCAATTTATTCTTACATTCTTGCTGATGTTTTCTCCTTCCCCGGGTGGTTCGGGAATTGCAGAAGGTGCCGGTTTTCTCTTGTTTAACTCTTACTGCCCAAAATGCCTGATGGGCGTGTTTATTGTGTTATGGAGGTTCTTTACCTACTATACAGGCGTGATAATCGGAGGAATATTTATATTAAAATTATTAACCGAAACTAATAAAAAATGAAAATACTCGGAATTATCGGCAGCCCACACAAAAATGGCAACACAGACATACTTGTGTCTAAAGTATTGCAAGGAATAAAATCAAAAAATACCGTTTGGGGAAAAATTTACCTTAACGACTTGAATTTAATTCCCTGTAAAGCTTGTTTTAAGTGTTCCAAAAATGGAAAGTGCATATTAAAAGATGATTTTAATTCTCTATTAAATAAAATAAGACAGGCTGATATAATAATATTGGGCTCACCTGTTTATTGCGAGACAGTGACTGCACAGACTAAAATCTTGATTGATAGAACAGACTCCAGCCAGGTCATTGTTGCTAAACTTAAAGGAAAAACTATCTTAAAAAGAAGAACAGAATGGAATACATACAATAAAAGAGGTATAATCATATGCATAGGCGACCTATCTCCTATGAAAGAAATAAAACAAGCTTCTAGCGTTATGAAGAGATTATTCGGAGACTTAAATATCAAAATAGTAGATGAAATTTTAGCCCGCGGACTAACAAAATCAGGAGATGTTTTGAAAAACTCTACTCTTCTGAACAAAGCTATTAAAGTGGGAACGAAAATTACCTAAAATGCTTATCTTATTGAATCTTTTAATTTGTAGCACTTCGGAAACGGCATTGAGAATACCTGCACTCGATATGACTACCCCGGCAAACATAACTACATTGTCAACCTCTATTGATAATTATGAAGATTTTTTCTTGTCTTATCCTTTTATAACCGATAATTTCTTAATACTATGCGATGGAATTCCAATTTCCCGGGATAAAATCCCTATTTTCCCCTCCATAGAAAAAATAGAACTCATAAACGAAAATGTAAGTTCTACCTATGGAAATTATGAGGGAGTAATAAATATAATAACAAAACGCTTAAAAACAGAAAGAGCTTATTCAAATATTAAATTGGCTATAAATCCGAATTACTTTCAGTTTGAATTTGGCAGACAGATTTTCATACCTAATATCAATATGTATCTGACTGGAGACCTTGATACAAAACTAAAATCGACTTCAAACTTATGTTATAACTCATCTCTTATAAACTTACAGGCTTTTTATAGAGATAATAATACTTTGGGGATATCCGCTTCCATCGGAAAAGCCAACCGTTCTAAACTCATACTGACAAGAGATTTTTACTCTATTACACAAGGATTCAATATATCCAATCATAAAATGCTTCTCGGCATAGAAGACGAAAATGGATATTTTGTTCAAGATTATTGGGAACCATTTAGACTTTTGTATTTAGTTCCGAGTATACGATACGGATACGATTCTAAACTATACCCCAAATTGGGACTCGGGTATATTCCTATGTTTAATGTCACTTTGTTCGGAAGCGTAAGTGAAAAAGAACAAAATGCAGGAATACGAATACTTGAATCATCAATAAATTATTCTACAATAAATGGGATGACAACAAGACTCGTAAGCCCAAGTTTATATAACTTAAGAATAGGCGCATTTTTTTGCAGAGACTCAACCGAAGGATTTACAAGGTGGACTCTCTGGGGGGAATACAATAAGTATTTTCCATCTAAAGAAATAGGAATCCATATAACGGGAGATATTCTAACTCAAATGTTAAGAATGGAATTCCAAATAATAGATGTTAAAGTAGCCTATACCTATAAAATAACACCCTATGATGATTATTATTCTTATAGTATATTCTGGGAATTCTGGGATTAATACCAAAATGAATATTATCTTTGTAGGGGCAGATCGGTAACCTGCCCGCCAATATAAAAAAAATAAAGAACAAAAGGGAAAAATGAAATTGATGAAAATATTTATTCTTGGTAGTTTAATTTTCACTTCCTTATATGCCGAACAATTGTCAGGCAAAACAATAAAAATAGGCAAACAGGAATGGACAGCAGAAAATCTGGACGTAAATCATTACCGAAATGGCGACTCCATTCCTCAAGTGCAAGATGCCGAAGAATGGCAAAACTTAAACACAGGTGCATGGTGCTATTATGAAAATAATGCTGAAAACGGCAAAACTTACGGTAAACTCTACAATTGGTATGCCGTAAATGACCCGCGTGGGTTGGCACCTAAAGGATGGCACATACCCACTGATGAAGATTGGACAACTCTTGTAGACTATTTAGGCAACGAAGACATTGCAGGTGGAAAAATGAAAGAAACAGATACAACACATTGGCTAAGTTCTAATACCGAGTCAACCAACAAAAGCGGTTTTTCAGCGCGTCCGGGGGGATATCGATACTCCGACGGAGTATTCAGCTATATCGGATACTACGGTTACTGGTGGTCGGCTACCGGATACAATGCAACAAAAGCAGGCATACGTTATATAGGCTATGGCAGGATTAGCTGTAACCATGACGACTATAACAAGAAAATTGGGCTTAGCGTTAGATGTGTAAGATAATTATATACTTTAAGGAGGACAAAATGAAATTTTTTTCTTTTTTGCTACTAATATTGCTTTTGGCACAAAACGTAGAGGGAATGGAATTAAAAGGTAAATGGGATATCGGAGCAAATTTATCAGGATTAGTTTGGGACGGAGGAGAAGGGGAACTAGCTTATGGGATAACTTCACGTGTCTTATTTGTAGGAGGCCCTTATTTTTCATTTGTTAAAAAAGAAATAGAAAATTATGGTTTCGACATAGGATTCCGATACTTTACAAAAGTTCCTCAAAAAATAGCTTCTTACCTTGAACCGAATTTTAATTTTTATCACTCAAAAACATATAATTCTTCAACTGCAAATATAAACTTAAACGGTGGAGTAGAATACTTTATTAATGATTGTCTTGGATTGGCAGTTTATGCGCCTGTAATTCATATCCATAAAAACTCTAATGGGACTTATTCTGGTTCTTTTTGCCCGGATTTGACAATTTTCCTCAGGTTTTATTTTAAAATTTAAGTTTACTATTATATATATGAAAAGCAAAATAAAATTGTTAATGAGGTTATCTTTGAAATTTGGATTTTGACATTGGGATTTTAATAAATATATGTCTATAATACTTTTTATATTTGGAGCTTGTTTGGGTAGTTTTTTTAATGTCTGTATATACAGGATACCTCGTGGAAAATCTATCGTTTTTCCACCTTCAGCTTGTCCTAAATGCAAACACAAGATTATGTGGTATGACAATATCCCAATACTATCATACCTCCTGCTTAAAGCGAAATGCAGGTTTTGCGGAGAAAAGATTTCTATAATTTATCCCGTGGTAGAACTCCTTACTGCAATAGTTTTTCTTGTCACTTACCTGAAATTTGGTCTCTCTGCAAAACTTGTCATATATTTAATCCTGTTTTCATTATTCATTATAATAAGCTTTATTGATGCCGATACGGAAACGATTCCCGATGTCTTATCAATCCCGGGAATTATAATCGGACTTGGAACAAGCTTTTTTACTATCGGAATTAAAAGCTCCATATTAGGAATGTTAGTTGGTGCAGGAGTAATCGGTTTTTTTATAGGATTCTGGTTGCTAGTATTCAAAAAAGAAGGGATGGGAATGGGAGACTTAATGTTAATGGCTATGATAGGCAGTTTTACGGGATGGGTAAATGCGCTTTATACTATTTTTTACGGTTCGGTTATAGGTCTCATTTTTGCAGCTTCCTTACACAAGAAGAGCCTTCAGGATAAGCTCTACTTCGGTCCGGCTCTGGTTATTGCAAGTTTTCTGATTATTATGTTCGGCAAAAATATAATCCTTCCTATAAAATAATAGGTTCCTGCTAAATTTTTTCTTCCTTTATATGGATTGCAAACCTGTCCGCCAATCTTCTTGGAGGAAACGATGTTGTTGCAAAAACTGTTCCTATGAGAAACTAAATATACGTAGATTTACTTCATCAGAATTAACTTTTTTGTCTCCTTGTGGTTGCCTGCCATAAGTCTCACAAAATAAATTCCTGTCTTTAGTTCTTTTGCATTCAAAGTAATACCATAACTTCCAGCTTCTTTATCCTCATCAACTAATGTCTTTACACAACTTCCTGAAATATCATAAATCACCAATGAAACTTTACCCGTAATCGGAATTTGATAACTGATAACAGTTGACTTTACAAACGGATTTTGACTTGCCCTGAGCGTAGTCGAAGGGTTTTTGATGTTTGATTTTTCTTCTATACCTACACTTCCCGAAGAATCAGTTTTTACAAGGTATACATCGCGAGCACTTACGCTATCTAAATATGCCCACCCTGCAATAACATATCCGCCGTCTTTAGTTTGTTGAACCGAATGGCCACTACTGTTTTTATCAAAAGTATTTGTCCATAGGGTATCCCCTAAGGAATCAGTTTTTATAATATATTCATTAAGAGGACTCATAATGTCTTGATTTTCAAACTGTGTTTCTCCTGCAATGATATACCCACCATCTTTAGTTTGTTGAACTGAATAACCATTTTTATAGTGATAAATATACGTACCGAATCTTCTTGTCCATAGAGTATCCCCTGAGGAGTCAGTTTTTATAAGACATACGGCAGTATACCAGCCATTCATACATTCTACCGTTCCTGCAATTATGTACCCGCCATCTATCGTTTGTTGAACTGAATTACCACAATTACCAAAATCTACAACAATAACTCTTGTCCATAAAGTATCCCCTAAAGAATTTGTTTTTATAAGCGCAACCCCATTGCCTGTAATTATATATCCGCTATCCTGTGTTTGTCGGACTGAATACCCATAATCGTAACCGCTACTACCAAAAGTTCTTGTCCATAAAGTATCTCCCGAGGAATCGGTTTTTACAAGATATACATCTGCATAACCTGCGCCATAAGAGTATGTATACCCTGTAATTATATACCCGCCATCCATTGTTTGCTGAACCGAATAACCACAATCCTTATTGTTCCCACCAAAGGTTTTTGTCCATAAAGTATCACCTGAAGAATTTGTTTTTATAAGATATACATCTGAATCTCCTTCACCAAAGGAACTTGTACTCCCTGCAATGATATACCCGCCATCTTTAGTCTGCTGAACTGAATTGCCTTTATCATCACCACTGCCACCAAAAGTCTTTGTCCATAGCGTATCTCCCGAGGAATCCGTTTTTACAAGATATACATCATAACTACCTGCGCCAAAAGATTCTGTATACCCTGTAATTATATACCCGCCATCGGTAGTCTGTTGAACTGACATTCCTTCATCAAAATTACTCCCACCAAAAGTCTTTTGGAATGTCATAATTGCATACGTTTCGGACGCAAAAAACATTACAAAAAATATAAAATATCTCATCTTTATCTTCATAATATCTCCGCTAACCTGAACTTTTTTAAGGGTTAGACCATAGAATATTTCTTAATAATTTCTTGTCAACTCAAAAATTTCTATGTATTCTTCCCTTTATCAATAATCACACCGCACGGCGTCCATCCATTTAAACCGGTTATTTTTACTTTTACTATCTCTCCGGGCAGAGTTTTACCCTCAACTACCACAATCTTATTTTGTTTAGTTTTCCCGCGCCAACCATTGTTTTTCCTGCCTTTATACTCAACCAACACCTCTTGAATCGTCCCAATAAGCTGTTCGTTCTTAATACGGATTATCTTATGCTGTATCTCTATCAACTCCGCAAGCCTTTTTGCCTTTACCGACTCAGGGATTTTAGGTTTTAAGTTATATGCCGACGTCCGCTCCCTGTCCGAATACTTAAACATATACGCAAAGTCAAACTGTATTTCTTTCATTATCTCCATAGTCTCTTGAAAATCCTCGTCCGTTTCGCCCGGGAATCCTACTATAATATCTGTAGTTAATGAAATATTGGGTATCTTTTCCCTTGTTTTAGAAATTAACTCCATATACCTTTCTTTTGTATACTTACGGTTCATCTTCTTTAGAATCTTATTGCTCCCTGACTGAAGCGGCAAGTGTATCCACTTGTATATATTTTCACCCTCCGCTATTACGTCAATTAATTTTTGAGTAGTGTAATAAGGGTGCGAAGTAAAAAAGCCAAGTCTTGAGACAGAAGTTTCGGATACCATCTTTAATATACCCGGAAAATCAACCTTGCTGTCATCATATTGGTTTACGGATTGCCCTAATAATATAATTTCTTTTATACCTTTTTTTAACAACCCTCTTACTTCATTTAGAATATCTTTTGAGGAACGCATCTGAAGCCCAACTCTCACATAAGGGACAATACAGTAAGTGCAAAAGTTTTCACACCCCCGCATAACAGGCACAAATGCGCTAACGCTATTATCCTGCCTTGCGTATACCCCCTCATAAAGAATGGTTTTTTCTTTTTTTATCACCATGGCTAAACTGTCTAAACTATCTAAACCATCTATAATTCTTGGAATTTCTTCATAATTATCCGGTCCAACCATAAAATCCACGCCTTTTATTTTTTCTCCTTTATCAATAAGATTTTGAGCCATACATCCAACAAGTCCGATAATCAAACCAGGTTTGTCTTCGCGTAATCGTTGTAAGTCACCTGTCCTTCCTACTACTCTTTGTTCGGCGTGTTTTCTGACACTGCAGGTATTCATAACAATAATATCCGCCTTGCTTTCATCCTTCACTTCTTTATACCCTTCTTTAGATAAAATCTCGGCAATCAATCTTGAGTCATATTCATTCATCTGACAACCATAAGTCAGTAGATAGAAACTCTTTTTCTTCATATTTTAATACCTACCCTTAATCCCTCATCTTGACAAGTTATTTTTTCACCCCTTTCTAAAACACTATAATTATCAACATTTTTCGACTCGCACCCATTCAATTTCCGCTTTTAAAAGCTCAATCCAACCCAACAAAATCTTGTTGACAAGATTTATATTTTTGGTATCCTACATATAATTAATTTTGGGTTGTTGTGTTATCTGAACTCTGCCTTGGGACGAAATTATCACGTTCGTTTCAAGGCAGATGCTTTAAATCCCCTCTTTAAAAGAAAAAAACTCTCTCTCGTTTCCACAAAAATACCGATTTTTTACCCTGAAAACAGACCTTCATAAAATATTATTGACAAGACTTGCAATTTGATTATCTTAAAAAACATATTATATAGTTTTCTACTATATATTTCTTTCATGTAGGGACTTGATTTATCAAGTCCAGTTTGTTAAATATGAAATAGAATCTTACTATTTAGACAGGAGGAAAAATGAAATATGAAAGCGTTAAAGAGTTAAAAGACTCTCTTAAAGGCGTAGTGGAATTCGGCAACAATATTAAAACAAAAGTATTGGATATCAAAAAATTACAAGAAAAAGTCATAGATAGATTGGTTTTTAACGCCACCCTTAATGAAGACAATAACATAAAAGATGCATCAAGATACCTTATCACTGAAATTGCCGATTCTCTTGGCATTAAACCTGCATCAATCCAACGTATATATGAACTTATGGGCGAAGGAAAACTCGACGGACTTACTGTCCCGGCTACCAATATCAGAGGGCTAACCTATGATGTTGCAAGAGCTATGATACGTTCTGCAATAAAACTTAATGCAGGCGCTTTCATCTTTGAAATAGCCCGCACTGAAATTGAATACACAAAACAAAGACCTTCCGAATATACAACAGTAATTTTAGGAGCCGCAATAAAAGAAAATTATCTTGCGCCGGTATTTATTCAAGGCGACCATTTTCAGGTAGGATTAAAAAAATATCAACTCGACCCCACTCAGGAAGTTAATGCCGTAAAATCCCTTTCCAAAGAAGCAATCGAAGCAGGATTTTACAATATTGACATAGACACGTCAACCCTTGTTGATTTATCCAAAAAAGACATAGATGAACAACAAAGACTTAATTCCGAAACTGCAGCAGCACTTACTACTTACATTAGAACTCTTGAACCTAAAGGCGTTACAATATCCGTTGGTGGCGAAATTGGAGAAGTCGGCGGAAAAAACAGCACTGTAGAAGAATTTCGTTCTTATATGAATGTTTATAAAAAGGCACTCAAAGAAAGTCTTAAAGGAATTAGTAAAATAAGCGTCCAGACCGGAACTACACACGGCGGCATTCCTATGCCGGATGGATCTATCGCTAAAGTAAAATTAGATTTTCAGGTATTGGAAGATATTGCAAAAGTATCAAGAAAAGAATACGGTTTGTCAGGAACGGTTCAACACGGGGCTTCTACACTTCCCGATGATGCATTTGACAGGTTCCCTCCTACCGGAACATCAGAAATACACCTTGCAACAGGTTTCCAGAATATGATATTTGATAGCGAATATTTTCCTTCCCAGTTAAGAGATAAAATCTACAACCATCTTGAAGAAACCAATCCAAACGAGAAAAAACCCGACCAGACAAGAGAACAGTTTATCTACAAAATGAGAAAAAAGGGATTTGGACCGTTTAAAAAAGAACTATGGGATATCCCCGAAGAAAATAAAAAGAAAATAAGGGATGCCCTTGAGGCAAAATTTGACTTACTCTTCACAAAACTAAACATTCAAAATACACTTGAAATTGTAAAAAAATACGCTCTTACTTCGGAAGTAATAAGAAAAATACCCGATACTCTTTTATAGGATAACTCGTAGTATTTTATAAGTAATGCTTTCAATATTTTATACGTTATACTTTCACAACTATATAAAAAAAGCTTTTTGGGAATAGAAGATGAAAAAATATTTTTTACTTCTCTTTGTAATTTTAGCCACGACAAGCAAAATTGGCATTAGTTTTGCAGAAGGTTATGAAAACAAAAAAGGGCTTGCAAATAGTCCATGGCCAATGTTTCATCATGATTTGCAACATACAGGACGAAGCCCATACAAAGGGCCCACAACCCCAAACATTAGATGGTCTTATATAACAGGATATCCTGTCTACTACTCTTCCCCAACTATAGGAACAGATGGGACTTTATATGTTGGGGGAAACAGCACTTACAAGCTTTACGCAATAAACTCGGATGGTTCTCTTAAATGGTCGTATCCAACCGGCAGCGTAAATTCTTCCCCAGCAATAGATTCAAGTGGAACTATATATGTCGGGTCGGGGGATTACAAGTTTTACGCAATAAACCCGGATGGTTCTCTTAAATGGTCATACTCAACAATATTTGGGATATTCTCTCCGGCTATAAGTTGTGATGGAACTGTATATATGGCATCCTATTATACATTTTATGCGCTCAATCTCGACGGTTCACTTAAATGGTCATTTACAACACCGGGATATCAAATAGAATCTTGTCCAGCTATAGGAACAGATGGAACTATATATCTATCAGCAGGAATAGATGGAAAAATTTATACACTAGACCCAAATGGCTCTCTTAAATGGTCATTTACCTTGGATGGGAATAACGTAACCGACCCATCAATAAGTTCAGATGGAACTATATATGTGGCAGATTGTTTTAACAAACTTTATGCGCTAAACCCAAATGGTTCTCTTAAATGGTCATATGTAACAGGAGGCGACATAACATCTTCTCCGTCAATAGGTTCAGATGGTACTATATATGCAACATCACAAGACCACAAACTTTATGCGATAAACCCAAATGGTTTAGTTAAGTGGTCATTTACAACAAATAGTTATATATATGGTTCATCAGTAATAGGCTCGGATGGAACTATATATTTTGGGTCAAATGACAGCGCACTTTATGCAATAAACCCGGATGGTTCTATTAAATGGTCGATTAAAACAGGATGTGGTATAGGGGCTTCCCCATCAATAGGCTCGGATGGAACTATATATATAAGCACATTTATGGGGAAACTTTGTGCAATAGATGGTTTTGGTATTATTTCTCCAAAAGGTGGAGAGGTCTACATAGGCGGTTCAATTCATAATATTATCTGGTGGTGTGAAAATTCAACTACATTAGACCACTACAGATTACTCTATTCTATTGATGGTGGCAAGACATATCCCGATACGATTGTTGATAATATTATTAATACGGACACCTCTTATCTTTGGACAGTACCTTTTGTAGATTCCTCAACCTGTAGGGTAAAGATTCAACTGTTGGATAATACGAATAATATTATATCTGATGCCGTAAGCGATAGTAATTTTAAGATACAAACTTCCTTGACAGTGACAGCCCCTAAAACTAGTGATATATTGCCGGGCAATTCGCTCCAAAATGTGACATGGTCAGTAGTTGGACAGGACTTTGGAAATTATAGATTACTCTATACAAAAAATGCTACTGGTTGGATACAGAATCCGTTAAAATTATCTTCACCTCATCCATATACGAATAATTATGATACTACATGGGTAATATCTTGCCCTGGAGCACAAAACATACGTCTTCATTTTGATACGCTTAATACAGACTCTGCACATGATATTGTGTATATTTATGATAAAAAGGATAGTCAAATTGTTACATACGACAATGTAAAAAGGAGATTCTGGACACCGGTAATTCCGGGAGATACTGCTAAGATACGGCTTGTTACGGATACCAATACACAAGGATATGGTTTTGATGTTAGTGGATATATGGTTCATTGTGTAGGAAGTGAAAATTATTTGGATACTATAGTAAATATGATTAGCCCTGACAGTGTATCTTATCCTTGGTATGTGCCGAATGGGACTTTTTTAGCTTGCAAGGTAAAAATTCAAATGCTTAATTTGTCAAACAATGTTATTTGCGAAGGGAAAAGTGGTTGTTTTTCAATAATAGAAACAGGAGTAGAAGAGAAGAATACAAATTATACCCAATCTGTAATTCATAATCCACAATTAGAATTTCTTCGAAACCCAGTTTTTCAGTTAGTAACTATTACTTACCAGATACCAGTAAAAAGTAAGGTTTCGTTATGCATTTACGACATTTCAGGCAGGAAGGTAAAGACATTAGTAAATGGGGAAAAAACCGCCGGGAGTTATAGTCTTAATTTCAATACAAAGGAATTAACAACTGGAATTTATTTTGTGAAATTGATAGCCGAAAATTATAAAGATACAAAAAAGTTGATTTTTATGAAATAGAATTTATTATACAACGTATCGTTAGGAGGATACTTCTATGTCAAAAAATTATAGAAAAACATTAGCCATAGTAGTCGGTGGCGGGCCTGCTCCCGGAATAAATGGTGTAATCAGCGCTGCTACCATTGAAGCAATAAATAATGGGGTAAAAGTAATCGGTATTTATGATGGATTTAAATGGCTTGTAAACAAAGATACCAGTTATATCAAAGCATTAGAAATAGCCGATGTTTCCAGAATACATTTTATGGGTGGTTCTATTATCAGAACATCCAGAGAAAACCCCACTAAAAGCCCGGAGAAAGTTAAAAACGTTGTCAAAGCTCTGGAAGAGCTAAAAGTTGACTACTTAATCACTATCGGTGGAGACGATACCGCATTTACATCAAGCACTATTGAAAGAGAATCCAAAGGGAAAATTAAAATCGCCCACGTGCCAAAAACTATTGATAACGACCTGCCTCTCCCGGGATGCCAATCTACTTTCGGTTACCAGACGGCAAGACATATCGGGACGTCTCTTGTCCAGAATATAATGGAAGACTCTAAAACTACTGGAAGATGGTATTTTGTTATATCAATGGGAAGAAAAGCCGGACACCTTGCTCTTGGAATAGGAAAAGCAGCAGGCGCCACATTGACCATTATTGGTGAAGAATTCAAAGGGAAATATGTCAGTTTAAAACACCTTTGCGATATTATTGAAGGCGCTATAATTAAACGAAAAAGTATGGGAAGGAGTGACGGCGTAGCCGTTCTGGCAGAAGGATTAATGGAACGATTTGACCCCGAAGAAATAAAGAAACTCGGGAATGTTGAACTGGATGAGTTTGACAACATACGAATGTCCGAACTTGACTTAGGGAAAATATTGAAAAATGAAATAAAAAAACGATTTGAAGAAAGAGGTCAAAAAATCGCTACACCTGTAACAAAAGATATCGGTTACGAATTAAGATGCGTCTCCCCTATACCTTTTGATAGCGAATTAACAAGAGATTTAGGATTTTGTGCAGTAAAGTTCTTATTAAATGGAGGCTCAGGAGCATTAATTAATGTACGGGAAAATAAAGAACCACCTATACTACTGAAAAACATCATAGACCCCGGTACCGGTAAAATAAAAGTAAGGTATGTAGATACTACTGCAGAATCTTACGAAGCTGCTCTCCACTATATGATAAGGCTAAAACCGGATGATTTTGAAGATAAAGAACAATTGGAAAAACTTACAAAAACTGCCAACCTTACACCTGCCGAATTCATAAAGAAATTCAAATATCTGGTAGAATAACAAAAAATTCTTTACTCGTACAGTTTAATAGAATATGGATTTAATAAAAAATGTTCCCAACGAGGATGCCAAACCTAACAATCAAAAGCAAATAATTATATGGTGGGAAAAGAAAAGGTTGTATTACAATTTGATTATGCTCACTACGGGAGTGCCACTTCTTATACTTGCTCTAACTAAAATAAAAGCAGCTTTGTCCCCTTCCGACACTTCTCTTATTATTATCTATGGTGTTTTTGCAAATATCCTTTATTCGTCCGGCAGCGTACTTGAAATATTAATTTTTAAAAACATAAAAAGCATGAAAATAACGAGAATTGGACAATTACTTCTTATAACGGGAACCGTAATTTCTGTTTTGATCAACTTTTACGCATTCTCACAATTATGTATATTTTAATAAAAATGTAATAGCATTTCTCCCGTAATTACTCTTCCATAAATGGAAAATAAAAAGATTAAAATTTGGGAATTTTTGGGTGTTATTTTTATATTTTTATTCGGGGCATTATTACATTTTGCTTATGATTTTAGCAATTCTTGGAAACCGCTTGCGCTTATCAGCGCTGTAAATGAAAGTACATGGGAACATCTAAAAATAGCTTTCTGGCCTGCCTTTATTTATAGCACTATAGAATTTTTTGTATTCGGGCAAAAAGTAAAAAACTTCTGTTTTGCAAAAACTTGTTCATTTTTAATTATACCCATTGTAATAATAATTATCTTTTATTCATACACTTATTTTACGGGAGATAATATTTTATTCGTTGATATATCCACATTTTTTATTGCTATTGCCGTTGCCCAGATTGCAGGATACAAGTTAATGTCTCTAAAAAAAGAATACTCTTTTCTGAATATTATAGGCATTATAATTATTATAATTAACCTTTATTGTTACGCTTTTTTTACGTATTTTCCTCCAAAATCAAAACTCTTCCTTGACCCTGTAACAGGAAAATATGGGATAATAGAAAAAAATTGAGAATATTCGGTAAGCTGATTATTGAAAATTAAAAATAAGGCTTTAAAATAAGTTTTCCAGCAGTGCTGTATGCAACCTAATTCGTAGGGAACAGGCATGCCTGTTCCCTATCCATAAAACTGCAATATAAAAAGCTAACTTTTAAAATAGTTTCTATGATTTTTACTTCATCAGAATCAATTTCTTCACCTCTTTGTAATTACCTGCTACAAGCCTCACAAAATATACTCCGTTCTGTAATCTTTCCCCGTCAAGCTTTACAATATAATACCCGGGTTCTTTATCTTCGCTAACCAAGAATCTCACCATTCTGCCACTCATATCATAGAGTTTCAAGGAGACTATTCCCTTCTTAACCACCTGATATTGGACAGACTTACTAAATGGGGAAATATATATATTCAGTACAGGCAAATTATAATCTTCAACCTGCGACTCAATTCCATATTTTCTGTCTATCTTAACGCATACCAATGCAGAATCCGGGCAGAAAAACTTAAAAATTCCATTATTAATAACAATGCTATTTACAAGACTATCTTTGTAAGCTTTATCATAAACATAATATTCACCGGTTCCTGAACCTATACCAATTTGAGCTGCATTTACAAACAAAGTATCTTTTATTTCCAGTGCAATAATATATACTGCACTTGAATCCCGGGTTACCATTACTCTTCCATTGCTATTATAATCATTCCGCAATATTTCCTTTTTCCCCTGCATACCCCGGCAGCAAAGCCTGAAAGCATAATAAGTTTCGTTCTTTGACCCATCAGTGTTTACAAGTCCATCCAACTCTCCCCAATCCCACATCAAAAATTGGTTCGTTCCGGTGCAATGAGTTCCTATAGAAGTATCTAACAATGAAAAATCAAATAAATTATTTGCAGTCGTTAACGCCATACTTAAACTATTATAACTCTCGGAATAAGTTCCCCACTCCGAATTCCATATAGGTTCAACAATTCCATCGTTATTATAGTTAAATACCATAGAATTAACCGTTTTGGCAGCATTTGTCTGATTATTTGAATAGTTATGATAATCAACTATATCTACAAAAGAATCCGCATATTGTAGTGTATATGACATATATTGGGAACCTTCCTGTGCAACTACAGGAGAATGAATATATGGTTTTGTCTCTGAAAATCTACTTGCAAACCTTATGGCATCTGCGCCATATTTAACAAGATTAACATACTCCTCAAACGTTCCATCCCACCCCTGGCTTAAAACATCAGGTTCATTATGAATCTGGAAATGGGAAATCTTATAATCGTGTTGCACATTACACCAGTAAGTAACTGCAAAGCAATACTCCCACCATTCATTCCAGTCAGATTGGTCATAAGGAAAACGGGGAGCCCAATCCGGTTTTCCAAAGATATCAATCGGCCGAAGCCCTAAAACTAATTCTATGGTATTCATTGAGCACTCTTTTAATATTTTATCGAAACTTATACCGGTTCCCCAGTAAATAGAATCCGTAAGTATACTATCCCAAACTGCCCAGGGTATAAGACTGGAAAAACTTGAAAAAGAATCTGCTTTTATTGAATCAACGCAAGGAATTCCGTAAATTTTATCATCGTCTTCAGGTTCTAACCTTGACATATCTCCATACAAACGTAAAGAATTTATACCGCAATCCAAAAGGTCATTAATGTTAAAATGCCCTCCTTCAACAGTTCCTATGTAATCTTGTGTATGAGCAATAACAGAATCTGTAATTGTAAAGGATGCGCCTTGTAAATCAAATATAATAAAGAATATTAAGAATAAATATTTACCCATTATTATTTATTCTCAATATATACACATATGTATTACAGTCAAGAGAAATGAAATTCATAGGAAATAAAAGTATTCTACTGTGAAATAACTTTAAAAAAAAGAATTTTTATTTCTAAATATCTTAATTATTACAATTAATCTGTCCTATTGTAGTTTTTCTAGCGCTTACTCATCTAAAATTTTTTGTCCTTTTTTTAAAAAATATTTGACTTTAAAAAATATTATTTTAGCATATTTTTATATGTCTAAAAAGAAATTTAAAATTTCTATTTTAGAAATACTGATAGGTATTGGTTTTATTGGTATCGGAATCGCCTTCTTGGCTTTTTCAAAAAATCTCTCCAAAAAAGAACCCGTTAAAGAATCCATTCAACTTACTAAAAAGATAGACCCCGTTTGCGATTCCATCGTGGGTTCAATGAAATATGCCATTGAAGCAGGAATGGCTCTTGATATTACAACAGGTGAAATTTTCTGGGAATATAACAGTGAAAAACCCTGTGAAATTGCTTCTTTAACCAAAATTATGGTAGAACTTCTGGCAATGGAGAAATTAGAAGAAAAACAAATAAATCTTCGGGATACTGTAACCGTTACAGAGGAAGCAAGTTGTATGGGCGGGTCACAGGTATATCTGAAGACAGGCGAAAGATTCGTTCTAGAAGACCTTTTAAGAGCAGCAATTATTTACTCGGCAAACGATGCGGCTCATCTTGCAGGTTCCTATATAGGCGGGTCAAAAGAGAATTTTATTAAAATGATGAATGATAAAAGTACTGAATTAGGACTACATCACACGAAATTCTGGAATATGACAGGTTTACCACCATCTAAAGAGAATGAAAATGAAGTAAACATTTCTGATTGTATTGATATAGCAACTATTTCTATGCAAGCTTTAAAGTATCCTTATGTAAAAACATGGATGTCAACAAAAATATCTTCTTTCCGCAATGGGACATTCACAATGCGAACACGGAATACCTTGATGAGACAATGTGATTTGGTTGATGGACTTAAAACAGGATACTATCCAAAAGCCGGATGGAATATAGTCGCTACTTCACTCTGCGGTGAACGTAAAATAATGGTAGTTTTACTCGGTTCAAAATCAAGACGAGCGCGCGACTCTATTGCCAAAAATCTTATTCTCTATGCTAAAGATAAACCTTCTGGATTAGTAGCAAGTAAGTAGTTATCATTTTCTCTGTCTTAAAAAAATAAACCACCCCAAAAAGTCTATAAATTCTCTGTATTAAGAAAAATTTCTTTAAGTATTCAGTATTTAAAATGCACAACAATTACCAATACCACCACCACCGGACTTTTTATAAGTCATCCCAAAATAAATTGATGGTCCGTTTGGATTTCCCTCTGCAAAAATAACAGTATATTTCAAAGTTAGAAGAAAATGAAAATCATACGTTCTTAAAAATTCAACTCCTGCTCCAACATTTGCCGACATTCCATCAAATGACTCACGATGAGTTTCATAATTATATGATAAACCATCCCACGAAAGGCTTGAATCAACACCGGTAACTTTACTCCCCCATGTCATTCCAAGACCTCCACCTACAAAAGGAGATATGTCTGCAAGAGAGAGAAAGCGATACCCGGAAAATCCAATATCCATAAATACAGTTTCACCCTTAAAATACCATGTCCCGGATGCTTGTCCCATATAGTAAGAAGTTTCATAAATATAATAGCTACCTATTCCCGGGATTGCCCTTAAATCGCCTTTCATTTCTACCCTATAGGGGTAATAATTCATTGTTTTTACTTCTTTTCCCAAAGAACCCGACATAGGAAATATATACCCTAACATTATTCCACCCGTGCTGTAACTTTCCCTTCTTAATTTTGGTTTGGCGTCTGCTTCTGTTATGTTATCTACATTAATACTTTCTGATATTTTCTTTTGCGTACACAATGCTTTTGCAAGATTCTTGATTGTCGCATCTAAATCTTCAATGCTTGAAGCCGTAACTTTGTCTTCAAATATTCTTATCTTTTCCCACCTGTCAATTAAACCAACCGAAATAATAAGTTTATTACCTAATTTAACTATATTTCCAGTAACTGCATAAGATACGCCTATTTTCTCGCATACTTTTGATACCTCTTCTGTTCCACCATTTACCGAGAGACTATCATTCAAAGCATTCAACATATCAGCTTTGTTCATAACTATATATTCTCCACAATCTTCCATATCAATACGCAGTAAATCAGATATTGTTACAAGCAATTCCTTATCTATACCACTGCAATTTAACTCAAATACTGCAACTTTTATTTTTCCCGGCGGGCATTTGGGACAATTTCCGGCAAAAAGCAACAAAGATAAGAACATTCCTACCATTTCATCCTCCTTAACAAAACCTTATTGTTTGTTGATATAATTTTAATTGTTAATTTCCCCTTTTTTCTTATAAAACATTTAGAAACCACAGCAATTACTTTCACCGGATTTCTTATAAATCAACCCGAAATATACAGACAATCCATTTGGAATTCCTTCTGCAAAAATAATATTATATTTTACATTTAAAAGAAAATGAAAATCATAAGTCCTGAAAAACTCCACTCCACCACCAAAACTTACTAACAACGCATTAAATGACTCCGGATTAGTATAATAATAATAGGTAGTGTCATAAGTAGAGTCCAAATAATTATAAGAATAAGAATAATTTGAATCAACTCCGGTAATCCTACTTCCTAAAGCCATTCCCAGCCCTCCTCCTATAAATGGAGACACATCCTGAAGAGATGTAAAACGATATCCGGAAAATCCGATATCCAGAAGATAACTTTGCCCCTTAAAATGCCATGTTCCGGCTACTTCTCCCATCCAATAAGAAGTTTCATAAATATAAAACATACCTAACCCGGGCATTTGAGTTATGTCTCCACCGATTATTTCATCTCTGTTAGAATCACCAGAATAAATATAGGAATACCCTTTTCCTTCTTTTCCAAAAGACCCTCCCACAGGGAATATGTATCCGACTACCCCTCCTCCTGTACTAAAACTTGTTCTTCTTAACTTTGGTTTAGCTTCTGCTTCCGTTACGTTATCAACCGTAACATTTTCTGAAGCTTTTTTTTGTTTGCACAGCGCTTCCGCAAGCCTTTTGATTGTTGTCTCAAGGTCTTCCATATTTGAAGCCGTAAGTCTATCTTCAAATATCCTTATCTTATCCCACCTGTCAATCAAAGCAACCGAAATAATAAGTTTGTTGCCAAGTTTTACTATGTTTCCTGTAACTGCGTATGATACTTTTATTTTTTCGCATACTTTCGATACTTCTTCTGTTCCACCACTGACTGAAAGATTTCCATTCAATGCACCCATCATATCTTCTTTACTCATAACTATATACTCTCCGCAATCTTCCAAGTCAATCCGCAATAAATCAGAAATTGTTGTTAGAAATTCTTTTTCTATCCCGGCACCGCTTACTTCAAAAATAGCTACTTTTATTTTCCCTTCAGGACACTTTGGACAATTTCCAAGAAAAAGTAACAATGATAAAAGTATTAACATCTTACCCCCTAATATTTACCAAATATACGTATTTATAATATTCGTTTACCTCTTTTTGTCAAGCTATTTTTCTATTCTAACCCTATGCACTACTCCTTAATCATCTTTCATTATACTTGTTTTGATAATCTCCGGTATATATTTCTCAAGTTCCTTTAAGTGTTTCTGCTTTAAAACTTTATTATATTTATTAACGGACGCCAGCGCATTTCTCATTCCACCTTCATAAAACCTATTCCACAATAACGTTATTATAAGTGTACCATCAAGATACCTGCGGTCACGAAATGACTCAACTGCCCAAAACCCTGTAATCCCATTGAATAAAAATGTTAGCATCCCGTTTTTGAAATTACGCGTATAGAATTCCCCACTGCCCGGGATAAATGTAGATAATAAAATTGCCTTGTCCTCTGATTTATACGGAAGAAGGTTGAATTGATTCACCTTTTGCTTTAATTCACTGTCCTCAAAACATTCATACGCATCATCATAATTATCTTCAAGAATGTAAATCCATCCTTCTAATTCGCTTCCCCTATTAAATTTATCGCATACAAATCCGGCAGAAGAATAATCCCCGGACTTAAGATGTACGCCGATCAAATTATAATAAGCACAGGGACCGGATTTCTCATAATAACTTACTGCATTTTTCAGATCACCTGCTTTTTCATAACACTGCCCGATCCGGTATTGAAGATTAGAATCAGGAGCAAAAAAATTCAAACGTTTATACTCGAGAATCGCATTTTCGTATTTACCTTCAGAGAAAATCGTATCCACAAATGCTTTATAACCGGTTGCCCATTTGATAAGAGTATCGTTCTTAACTGGAATTCGTGTCTTAGAAGAGTTAACAAATCTTTTCTTAAACGAATAAAATTCTTTTTCAAAAACTTTTCCATTATACTGTTTAACGGATTCCCTGCTGCCATAAATACCACCGAAATAAAACGATAATCCTAATCCTCCAAATATTGTTGCAGGAATAAAATCTTTTGTCTGAAAATACCTGTAACTTACTGCCGCGCTTCCTACCGTAAGTATAAAAGAAAAAATCCCATCCCCTACCCTTTCTGCATATGCCCTTCCAAGTCCCGGAACAATTGCAGACAAAAAACCCGCAGTTGTAGGACTCTTATACGGCATATTCAACATTTTTGAATACTCTGCCTGTAACTTTAGACTTAAAGAATCATCACTTACTTTCATAAACCAGCTCTCAGCCGATTCTATATCGTCTTCTTTAAGACAGGAAATCCCGGTCAATGCATACGCAGTATCATCAGTTAAACGACTTAAATAGTTATATGCAAGATTGTTTTTCCCAAGACTAAGATAAGATTTTCCAATTTTTCGGATAAGTGAAAGCGTATCATTTGGAGAATATTTCATAAGTGTTTTATATTCGGTTATTGCCGAGTTATAATCCCCTGTCTCATATAACCAGTCTGCAAACCCAATTGTATGGATCGTCCCTGCTGTACCAGCCTTCGACTGAACCTGTAAAAACAACATTAAACTAAATAAAATACAATTCATAATTTACCCTAAATATTTTTGTTATCTTTTAATCCTGTAAATCCAGTCTGATTCTTCTGTATCCTGTTATTCGTTTCTTCACTCCCAACTCTTTTTCTTTTTTGTTTATCTGTAATTTTGATTTTTAATTTTTTATATTTAATATAATTTATTCCACCGGGTCATACAACTTGTTTCCCCGGGTTGTATCAAATTTTGTTTTATAGTATTTATCCTTATACTGCCATGCAAAATAATTGCATCTCTCAAGCCTGTCGGCAGTCATTAATATCCCTTCGATTATACCTTTTTTTTCAACTGCCTCGTAACCATAATGGGAACAGGAAGGAGTAAAATTACATACCTCTCCCTGTCGGGGAGATATTACAACCTGGTATACACGAATAAGTCCTGTAGCAATAGAAGTAAACAAATTGTTTCCTTTTTTATTTTCTAACGTATCCGCAGACAATTCTTCCGTAATAACAGATGTTTCCTCAACTGTTGTATCTATTATACTTGTGTCCAAATCAGTTACCTGAAAGAACAATGAAAAGAATAATATCGTCATAAGTTCTTTAATATTATTGATATAATCCAAACATAAAAACCTACTGTTACAATAGAAACTGTAGCACAACCACAAGCAGTCCCTTCAAAAGCATTCATTTTCTTTGTGTATCTATATTCTTTTAAAAATCCTTTTTTATAACTTTCCCCTTTATTTTTTATGCCATTCGTTATATGTTCAGATGGTTTCCCAGATACAACCGTAAAAGGATATATATATCCACTAAGAACAAGAAGACTACCAAAAGGCACTCCAAATTGAACACAACCGGCAATGCCGGCAACACTGGAAAGTCCACCCACAGCAGCGCCTACTAACATCTCGTTCCCTTTACATGCTTTTGTTCCGTCTATTCTTCCTTCCGAATATGTCCCGCTGTCTTGTAATGTTGTATCTACCTGATTTTCTCCAAAAACACTTTCTTTAACATCATACCATTCTTTTTTCTTCGGCATATAAAAACTACTATCAGATGTAGATATACTTTCTGATTTCACAGTAAAGCTGTCTTTTACAGAATCTTGCCCTTCTGTCTTAGAGATATTAGTATCAAGAGGTGTCATATTTTTTAACTTTACTATAAGACTATCCCCCTTAATATTACTTTGTGCTTCTATGGAAGATGTTTCCGCAACTGTTCTATCCGTCAGACTTGTACTATTTACTTGAAAAAATAAAGAGAAAAAAAATATCTTTATCATGAAATTATAAGTTTTTGGTATGACATTTCATTAATAACCGCTATTAAAGATCGTCATGACAAAGATACAATATCCTAAATAACCTGCAATACAACCACCGGTAGTTCCCATAAGAGCATTTGTTTTCTTTTTCCGCCTATATCCTTTTAAAAATCCTTTTTTATAGTCTTCTCCTTTATTATCTATACTATTTTTTATTTCATACGGTGGTTCTCCTGAAACAAATACAAAAGGATACGCATACCCAAAAGCACTCAGCAATACACCCACAGCAGCGCCTACTAACATCTCGTTCCCTTTACATGCTTTTGTTCCGTCTATCCTTCCTTCCGAATATGTCCCGCTGTCTTGTAATGTTGTATCTACCTGATTTTCTCCAAAAACACTTTCTTTAACATCATACCATTCTTTTTTCTTCGGCATATAAAAACTACTATCAGATGTAGATA
>JAQTXJ010000021.1:35313-37094 GCA_028688815.1 bacterium
TACTTTCTGATTTCACAGTAAAGCTGTCTTTTACAGAATCTTGCCCTTCTGTCTTAGAGATATTAGTATCAAGAGGTGTCATATTTTTTAACTTAGCAAGAAGACTGTCTTTTGCAGAAACTTGCCCTTTTATTTTTTCCGTCTTAAAACTACCGGTATCTGACGATGCCATACCTTTTAATTTCGCTACAAGACTATCTCTTTGAGCTTCTGTATTTCCTGCCTCAACAGCCGACAATCCGGAACTTATAAAACAAAAACATAAAAGCAACATTATCTTTTTCATCTCCATCCTCCTCAATACTTTAAATTCAAAATTCCTTACCCATTTTTCTTCTCCTATATAGATTTGGTTTTCACAATAATCCAATCTTCTATAAAAGTCAATAAAATTATCTTACCTTCTTTGAAAATCAAAAATATCCTTTCTATTTTTTTATTCTGTGGTTAATCTTTTATACTCGCATCTAAAAACTAAAGAATTTCATAAAACCAGCGATAATAAAAGATATGATAGAAAATACTATTGCCGTACCTAATTCAACTTCCCCTTATTCTTATAAAGAATATGTTGCTTCAAATAACCAACAAAATTCTAACTCCATAACCATAAACCCTTCCGATGAAGTAAGTATCTCCCCCGCCCTGAAATATCTTTTAGACCGGGGAGTAAATGTAACCGATTCTGAAGCTTCTATTTTAAACTCTATTACAAATTTCAACCTTATTTTTGAAGCCAAAAATAAAGAACAACTTACCACAGATGGATATTTTTTAGAAAAATCAAGAAGTATCGACCTCTCTTTTACCTATACTTTTCAACAGGAAATAATAAATAATGGAGTCAAAGAAATGCATACATTTCAGGCTGATTTTTCATTAAAACTTCAAAACATTGATAATAAATCTATAAAACCATTTGAAAAAAAAGAAGATATAATGGACTTTGTTAGAAGACTGGTAAAAGAAATAATGGAAATCGCAAAAGACAAAGATAAATTACTCGGCGGAGTTATTTTTGACCAGGAAGACCTCGAAGAATTAAGTAAAATTGAAAATGGAAAATTAATGCAACAAATACAGGAATTAATTGCAACCATTATAATAGTCGCAAAAATGCAAGCTATGATGGAACAAAATAAAGATCAGGAACTTGTTCTTCTGCAACCCCAGAGAGAAAAAACCCCAGGAATAGATATTAACATAGAAAAAAGTAATATTTCTAATTTCAGTTTAAGCATCAAAGACATTACTGATAAATCCGGGTTAATAAAAGAAAGCGCAACAGAAGTTACTTCACCGGAAACTACTGAAATAGAGACATCTGATGTAGAAGTATCTCCCTCTCAGTAATAACCAATTTAAAATAAATTAAAATTTACTTGCAAAGTTTAAAATTAATTCTAAATTTCTACCTTTATGGAGGAAAAAATGAGAATTGGAATTATGTTCGGTGGAAAATCAACGGAGTCCGAAGTCTCTATTATATCAGCCAGAAGCGTTTTTAACGCCATCGATAGAAAAAAATATGAAGTAAGTTTAATCTTCATTGATAAAAAAGGTCAATGGCACCTGAATGAAAACATAAAATCTTTCCCGGATAATGTAGGGACAGGGCGTGACCTGTCCGACAAAGTATTCAAAGATGTAGCCATAGTCCCGGGAAAAGACAAAAAACAAATAATATATATATCAAATTCTTTCCCTGTAAAACAAATAGACGTAATTTTCCCAATATTACACGGCGCATTCGGCGAAGATGGAACAGTGCAGGGACTACT
>JAQTXJ010000092.1 GCA_028688815.1 bacterium
ATTGACAAGATGCCTATTTCGCCACACATATATAGTTATAAACTCACTATTTTATAAAAAGGAGGCCGAATGAATAAAATATCATTGTATTTTTTTATTATTTGCCTGTCTACAGTTTCTTTATACGGTATGAGCAAAAAACTACCCTAAAACACAAAAGCCACAATAAATAATCCGAAAACTTTGATGCAAACATTAAAAAATGATTCTAAAGAAAAAGTAGATGTTAAATTTAACGGAGATAATGGTACTGTCGCTTTTCTTAAAGGCGCCTTCCCAAACACCTCTAAAGCAGATAAAATGGCTAATGCAATCGAGTTTATAGGGAAATATAAAGAACTTTTCAAACTAAGTGATCCCTCAAGTGAATTAAAATTAAACACTTTAAAAAAAGATAAATTAGGGATGACTCATCTAAAGTTAGACCAGTTCTATAAAGGAATTCCTGTATGGGCAAGCCAACTTATCGTGCATTTTGATAAAAATTCAAATATATATATGGTTAACGGCAGATATGAGTCAACTCCTCTTATTGATATACTCCCTACAGTTTCAGAACAAATGGCTATTTCAAAAGCTAAAGAAGATTTAAAACATACGGGAGAATTCTCACAGGAGCCCACCTGCAAACTTACTATTTATCATGATAATGGCCAATATTTTCTTGCATGGCAAGTAAACCTAAAAACAGACTTTCCACAAGGAGATTGGGAATATTTTATAGATGCAAAAAACTCCAACGTTATTTTCAAATATAATAATATTAAATATGATGGAGAAACGGATGGAACGGGTATTCTTGTTAACGGGGATAGCGTGAATCTTAGTATTTATGAAGCATCCGGTAGTTATTATCTCGCCAATGTCTCAAAACCGATGTGGAAAGGAGTTTTGCCTAACCGCGACACCTTACGAAAAAACTACACCAACGGAACAATAACTGCGTGGGATTGCCATGATAAATGGCGAACCGACTCTGCTACTCTTATTGTAGACCCCAACGGAGATAAAAACTTTAACGATAATTCACGTCTGCCGGCAGGAGTAAGCGCACAATATAATATGGATAGTGTTTACACATACTACTACAACACCTTTGGCAGAAATAGTTGGAATGATTCAGGGGCTTCACTATTAAGCGTAGTCCACTATTTACATAACTACAACAACGCCTCATGGAATGGTAGGTACATGGTTTTTGGAGATGGCGATGACTCTTTGCTTTCTTGTCTCGCAGGAGCTCTTGATGTTACAGCACACGAAATGACACACGCTGTAATCCAGTCAACCGCAGACCTTGTATACCTTGGACAACATGGCGCACTTAATGAAGCATTCTCCGATTTCTTCGGTTGCATGATTGATAGAGAAGACTGGCTCACAGGAGAAGATTGTTATACCCCGGGAACCCCGGGAGATGCATTAAGAGATTTGACAAACCCTCATAACGGAGGTAACGGCACAAGACCACTTCCTGTCCATATGAGAGAATATATATATTATCCCAAAACCTCCAATACGGATAATGGAGGAGTTCATTATAATATGCTTATTCCAGCTCACGCAGGATACCTCATGAGTAACTTAATTACCAAAGATACAACCGAACAACTATGGTATAGAGCGTTGACAACTTACCTCGTCCAGACTTCATATTTTATTGATTTAAGGTATTCCCTGATTCAATCCGCTATTGACCTTTACCCATCAGGATATTCCAATATTGAATCCGTAATAAGAGTTGCTTTTGATTCCGTCGGAATAGTCGAACCGGATACCGGATTATATCTTTTAGCCTATGACGACAGCGCTGCGAAATATCATTATTACCCGGGATACACGGGAAATTCTGACAGTATCTGGAGCTACGGCGTGAGATTCCAACCCGTAGAACCCTGCACACTGAAAAAAGCCCGCGTAATGCTGTATAAAGATAGCACATCCAATTCAACAGACCTTATAGTCTCGGTATATACGGATGATTATGAAGGATACCCTTTTTCGCTTGTTTATCAAAAGCAAATTACGACATCTCATTTTTATCCTGATTGGGAATACATTGACTTAGATTCTTCTATTGCAATGGATGAAGAATTTTATGTAGCCGTCTCCTCTCCAAACCCATCTCAATGGTTAGGCATTGCAATATGCACGGACTCAAGCCGTTCCAAAAATGTGACTTATGAAAATGTTGTTAACTATTACGATTATACGGCTACGGATACTGGATGGACGTTTGATTATGGGAAAAATAAAAAATTACCGGGAGACTTGATGATAAATGCTTATGTCTATTATTATTCCAAACATGGCCCTGCTGCTGAGGAAAAGACAACAAATAATGTCTTCGTACTGTATAAAAATTATCCCAACCCTTTCTCTAAATCAACAAACATTAGCTATTATTTGCCAACCGCAACTAACGTATCCTTAAAATTATACGATATCTCCGGCAGATGCGTGAAAACATTGGTAAATGAAATAAAAAAATTAGGTCATTATACCTCGGAAATAAATTCGGAAAAACTAAAATCCGGTATCTATTTTGCTAAATTTCAAGCAGGCGATTTTAGGAAAACTCAAAAATTGGTTTTAATGAAATAAAATAAAGTACTTTTTAATACTATCTCAATCCTGTGGCTTATTTTAATGGTTATTTGAAAACTTCTGGATTATAGGTTGTGCTTTATCGAGGTCTTCTTTTCTAATAATAACTTTAACTCCTCCGACAACAAATGACGGATACATACTTCCCATTAGTTCATCTTCCAAAAATACCGGGATTTCCTCTTGCTCTAATAGACTCTTCAAAAAACTCGCATCTATCTGCTGTCCTTCGAAAACAGCTACAAATTCCCCATCCTTATACTTTCCCATATTATTTTTATTCTAATAAAGCAAATACTTTTCCCTTATTTTACTAAACTTCCGCATTCCCTTTCCCCATTCCTTTTGCAAAACTTCTTTTGAAGGAAGACAATTTTTATCAATCTTAGTTCTTATATCAGAATTGCCTACTAATAAATCAATTGGCATAGAGTTTGGAAAAGTATACCCTATTACAGGCTCATAAGGCGGTTTCTTCCACTCAAAAAATTTCGGATATAATTTCTTTATCGTTTTAATTATACTTACCCCCGTCATAAAACTTGAAAAAATATCCCTGTCCAAAATATGCATCTGTGCGCCATCACATCTCTCTTTCTTAAACTTATCCGCAACAGGTATGAAAGAAAGAGGTCTGAATTTAACTCCCGGCAAGTTCTCTTTTTCTAGCTCTTTGCATAACTCCTCTTCTCTAATCCACGGCGCTCCAAAGATTTCAAATGGCTTTGTCGTTCCTCTGCCTTCAGAAATGTTAGTCCCTTCCAATAAACACATCCCGGCATATACAGTAGCTGTTTCAAGCGTTGGCATATTAGGTGATGGTAATACCCAATGTAACCCGGTTTCATTCATCCACATCTTTCTTTCCCAGTTTTTCATTTTAAGAACCTGAAGATTAGCTTTTATCTTGAATTCCTCGTTAAACATTTTTGCCAATTCCCCTACTGTCATTCCATGCCTTACGGGAATTGGATATATCCCTACAAATGAAGATAATTTCTTATTCAATATAGGGCCTTCTAACGTTATTCCATTTATAGGATTTGGCCTATCCAATACTATAACTTTTTTATTATACTTTGAGCACGCCTTCATAACAAGCGCCATTGTCCATATGTACGTATAATAACGAGTCCCTATATCCTGTAAATCTATTACCAGTGTATCAATGTCCTTTAACATTTCTTTCGTTGGCTCAAGTGTTTCACCGTAAAGGCTGTAAACCGGTATTCCCGTTCTCTTATCATGAACCCCTTTTGTTTTTATAAAAGCCTGTGCATCGCTCTTTATCCCGTGCTCAGGACCAAATAAAGCGTTGACCTTGCACTTGCTGTTTATAAATAAATCCTGGGTATGCCTGAGTTCCGAATCTAAAGACGCGGAATTTATTAATAACCCTAATCTATCATCCTTAAATAACTTAAACCTATTCTTAACACATATGTCAACACCTAATTCTGTTTTCATAAATGATTTTTAAACTAAATTATCCTTAATGGCATTCTTGTCCATTAAACACAGCGGGTAGTTTTGAGCAGAAGTCGGCAGGTACAAGTAAACTAAACACATAGCCTAACAATAATGAAAATATCGAAATAACTAACAAATAAATTATCAATACTCTCCATCCGAATTCCTTTTTTAGAACTAATATCGTTCCATAAGAGGTAACAGGTCCCGCTAAAAGAATTACTAGTCCTGCCCCAATACTCAGACCTTTTGAAACAAGAGCATGAACCAGAGGGACACTTGCCGTAGAGCAAACATAAATAAGTAATCCAAAAATCAAAGCATACAAATAAGCCTGCCAACCCGTAAGATACTGTTTTACAATATCCCCTAAAGGTGTTATGGATGCAACGGCTGCAGCTAAAATTATACCTATAAGTAACTCCCGCCATAAATCTTTCAGAACGTCTACAAACCCAAAAGTAATTATGGAAATAATACGACTTTTTATTCCCTTTTTATGATGTTGATGTTTTTCCACATCCGAACATTCATTACACATAGGACAACCTTCGGTAGTAGCTTCCACCGGTTTAAAAGGCAACGCGTTCCCTATTATACCAATGACCAATCCCATTAATATAACCGCCAGGCAAAGATACAAAGTAACTAACGGGCCAAGCAGTCTCCACGTAACAAGAATTGCCGTCAATGAAGTTGCCGGGGTAGCAACAATAAATGCAAGTATGGGACCTAAAGGAACTCCTTTTTTCCTAAAACTTAATGCCACAGGCAAAGCGCCAAAACAACATAACGGCAATATCATACCTATAAGAGTAGTAAGCAAAATTGGTTTAATTCCCTTGCCCGTAAGATACTTGTTGATTAAATTCTGGGGAACGAATTCATGAATTATTCCGCTTAAAGTGAACCCAAGTATCAGCGAAGGCAAAATATCAATAAAATATTTTAAAAATATACTAAAGAAATTTATAAGCATTTTAGGATACTTAACATCAAATATTTGTATAAGTCAAGTTAAAATGAAAAGTTGCTTACACGTTTTTTAGTCCTTAGTCTTTAAAATATCAAATTATTGGGTAGTTGTTAGCCTCTGATCCCAACTTTTGTTCTATATTTTAACCTGTATGTCAAAAAAATAACAACTTTATCAAAAAATAATTTTAAATTGACTTTTTCATATTATAAATTAAATTCTCACTATCATTAAGCTATGCTAAAAAAGATATTATTCTTGGCTCTTCTCTCATATTCTTTGCCTTCTTTTGCGTTAACAGGACAGGACAGCTTAAATAAACTAAACATCTCGGGCAAAGTAATAGATTCCTATAATAAACTCATCTCCGATGCAGAATTAGATGTTTCCATTGATGGCAAACATTATAAAACTCTTAAAACATCTTCCGAAGGAAACTTTATCATTCAGATTGATAGTTTACAATCTTTTAATAATATTGAAATTAAAACTTCTAAACCCACTTATAATAACAATAAATTGGAAATAGAAAAATCTCAATTAGCTTATAAAGAAGGGACTTATTCTCTATTCTCGGATATCACAATTAACCATATCTTAGGACCTGCTTTTTATATATCAGTTATCATATTGCTTCTTGTTTATATTCTTATCGGATTTGATTTATGTCATAGGACGCTTGCAGCTTTTCTTGGAGCAGCTCTTATACTTCTAATAACGTATACCTTCGGCTCATTTAATAAAGGATACTTCGTAATTTCCTTTGAAGATGCTATGAAATTTATTGACCTCAATGTCATCTTCCTCCTCTTCGGGATGATGATTATCGTAGGTATAATGAAAATTACGGGTGTATTTCAATGGCTTGCTTATAAATCTTACCAGCTTGCAAAAGGAAATATCCTAACTCTGGTAATTCTTCTTAGCGTTATTACGGCAATAGTATCGGCTTTTTTAGATAATGTAACGACTATGCTTCTTATTGCACCGGTTACCCTTGAAATTACAATGATTCTTGGAATAAATCCATTCAGCTTCCTCCTCCCTGAAATTATGGCTTCGAATATGGGCGGGACGGCAACACTCATCGGTGACCCACCAAACATTATGATAGGCTCTTATGCGGGACTTACTTTTAATCAGTTTGTAGTCCACCTTACACCTATAGTAATAGTTTGTATGATTGTACTACTGCTTCTGATAAAGTTTTACTTTGGAAAAGAATATGCAAAAGCAAAAATAGAAAACATTGATGTGCTTCTGAAAAAACTAAAAGAAGAATACAAAATAACCGATGTCCAATTGCTCAAGAAAAGCTTAATCGTTTTAGGCATTGTGATTCTTATGTTTATAACTCACGGATTCTTACATATGGAAGTTAGTATTGCCGCTTTGGTCGGGGCATCAATCCTGCTTATGATAAGTAAAGTAAATATCGTTGAAGTACTGGAAAAAGAAGTCGAATGGCCTACACTTATATTTTTTATGATGTTGTTTATTGTTGTCGGAGCCGCAGAAAGCACGGGTCTAATACAAATGATTGCTAACTCCGTAAGCAAGTTATCGGGTGGAAATCTGACAGTTGCTATTCTATTAATTATTTGGGTATCGGGCATTGCTTCAAGTATAATAGATAATATTCCGTTCACCGCAACAATGCTTCCAATAGTTGCTTATTTAACACACACGATTCCCGGAGCAGGAAATACTTTATGGTGGGCGCTTTCGCTTGGCGCTTGCTTAGGTGGGAATGGAACATTAGTCGGTGCTTCGGCAAATATCGTAACCGCAGGATTAGCCGAAAAACGAGGATATAAAATTACGTTCTTTAATTACTTGAAAGTCTGCGCCCCAATTACCCTCGCTACTCTTGTAGTAAGCTCCATACTGCTGCTTCTCCTTAAATAAACACATTCCTTTGCTGCCCTATTATGGGATGTCTGTTTCTTATCGCCTTTCAATAAGCGCTTGACTTTTTCGTATTATAAATTAAACTCTTCCCATAAATCAAAGTAAATAAGAAACAAATGCTAAAAAAGATATTATTCTTGGCTCTTCTCTCATATTCTTTGCCTTCTTTCGCGTTAACAAACCAGGACAGCTTAAATAAACTAAACATCTCGGGCAAAGTAATAGATTCCTATAATAAACTTATCTCCGATGCAGAATTAGATGTTTCAATTGACGGCAAGTATTATAAAACCGTCAAAACATCTTCCGAAGGAAACTTTATCATTCAGATTGATAGTTTACAATCTTTTAATAATATTGAAATTAAAACTTCTAAACCCACTTATAATAACAATAAATTGGAAATAGAAAAATCTCAATTAGCTTATAAAGAAGGGACTTATTCTCTATTCTCGGATATCACAATTAACCATATCTTAGGACCTGCTTTTTATATATCAGTTATCATATTGCTTCTTGTTTATATTCTTATCGGATTTGATTTATGTCATAGGACGCTTGCAGCTTTTCTTGGAGCAGCTCTTATACTTCTAATAACGTATACCTTCGGCTCATTTAATAAAGGATACTTCGTAATTTCCTTTGAAGATGCAATGAAATTTATTGACCTCAATGTCATCTTCCTCCTCTTCGGAATGATGATTATTGTAGGTATAATGAAAATTACGGGCGTATTTCAATGGCTTGCTTATAAATCTTACCAGCTTGCAAAAGGAAATATCTGGATTTTAGTAGTTCTATTTATCATCATAACGGCTATACTATCCGCTTTCTTAGATAATGTGACTACAATGCTTCTTATCGCGCCCGTTACCATTGAAATCGCAATGATTCTTGGTATTAATCCATTTAGTTTTCTTCTCCCTGAGATTCTTGCTTCAAACATCGGCGGAACAGCTACAATAATCGGAGACCCACCAAACATTATGATAGGCTCTTACGCGGGACTTACTTTTAACCAGTTTGTTGTACATCTTACCCCAATTGTTATAATCTGTATGGTTGTATTAATATTTCTGATAAAGTTTTACTTTGGAAAAGAATATGCAAAAGCAAAAATAGAAAACATTGATGTACTTCTGAAAAAACTAAAAGAAGAATACAAAATAACCGATAGTCATTTACTCAAGAAAAG
>JAQTXJ010000093.1 GCA_028688815.1 bacterium
GGGGATGTTGACCTCGCAGGGTGGCAGGGTATCGGAAATCTACTGGTCTTTTACAGAAATAATGGAGACGGCACTTTTACTAAAATGAGCACTTATCCTGTATTAGGCGCTTCTGATTGGGGCTTTCTATCAGGGAACGATATGGATAACGATGGACTCATAGACGTTGTTGTCCCAAGCGGAACAGATAACGGTGGCGGGCTATTAGCGGGATTAGTATGGTATAAAAATAACGGCAATTTTAATTTTACAAGAACTATTATTGACTCAAGCGGGTCAACAAGTTTATCTTATTTTTGCGTAGAAACGGGCGACATAGATAATGATGGAGACATGGATATCCTTGCAGGTTGTGTCTATAACATTACTACTAATATTTATACCAATAATGGTTCGGGTATTTTCACGCGTACCGGCACCATATCCGATAAAGCATGGAGATTAAGGCTTGATGATATGGATAAAGACGGTGATAAAGACCTTTTAATGGTTCCTTATTCCGGAAGCCAAACTAGCGTCTGGTTTAATAATGGAATAGGTCAATTTTCTACAGTAGCTACTCTTCCTGGAACTGACGATGCAGACGGAGTATGGAGCCGTGATTTTGATAATGACGGGGACGTAGATATTCTTGGCACAAGGTCCAACACCTCTCGTGACGATTTTTACTGGTTTGAAAATAATGGAACGGGAACAACTTATACCCGCCACGATGTATATACTTCGGCACAAGATACTTCTTTTGGCGACGGCGCCTGCGCAGAAGACATTGATTTAGATGGGAAAACAGATATCATTTCGGGTTATGGGGAAATCGGTTTTTTCAGACAAATAACCCCGGATAGTTTCACCACCCATAAAATAGATAACTATAAACCTATGGGGCTTGCTACCCACTGGGTAATCCCGGCCAAACTGAAACCGGGCTGTATTGGCGGAGGGTGGGATATACTTGTATGCAGAGAAACAGCTTTTTTATGGTATGAAAATAAAATGATTGAGGCATTTTCTACTGGCTGGCTTGAGTCTTCCGTGCTTGAGCTTGACACTGCAAATAGGTCTGTTAAATCATTCGGATGGAAAGCCTGTCTCCCGGAAACAAGCACCATTGCATTCTATTGGAGAGGAGATAGCCTGATCCCTGATTTACTTGCAAAACAATGGGAAGGGCCGTTTTATGCAGCTAACGCCGAGGACAGTTTTGACATATCCGTTACTCCCTGTCATCGTTATTTCCAATACAAAGCTGTGTTTTTACAAACCTTATCGACCGTTGACGCTCCCGTGCTTAAAGAAGTGTGGGTTAGAGATACAGTCTGTCTCGCGGGCGGGATAGAAGAAAAAAATGTCCCTAAACTTCCGATAGAACTTCGCACAATAGGTAACAATATTTTACTCTCCTCGCCCACACAGTTAGAAAAAGTGACCCTCTCTATATACAATATTACGGGGGAACTTATACAGACTGTTTACCAAGGGAAAATTGAAGCTAAAAATTATACCTTCACGCCTCAACTAAAAACAAAAGGAATTTATCTTGCAATTCTTAAATGGAATGAAGGCACAAAAACGGTAAAACTGGTTAAGTATCGATAGACAAACAGAAACAGACAGATTATAAGAATGGGAAGAACTGTAACAGCAGCAAAAAGCACAAATTGAATTTGTGCCTACAAACTAATTAGTCAAAGATTAAAGAACAGAACGGGTGACTGTGCCGCTACAGCGGGGTAAACTCCGGTCCGCCCCTACAATACAAAACAAAAAAATGGACAAACATCCCACCCACCGCCACAGCGGGGTCTAAGACCTTTTTCGGGATAAATTCTGGTTCGTTCCTACAACACAAAAAAGACTACCGGGCAAATGACTATTCGCCCCTACAACACAACAGGAAAAACACCCTTCAGACAATGATTTGAAACAAGTCAGACGACCTACCACTAATTAATTTATTCGGTGGAGAGGGCTTTGAAATAAGCTTTTATCAACTGTTCCGAATCTTTCGGGTATTTCTTCTTCAGCGCTTCTATAATGGCCTTTTGCGAGATGCCCCGTTTTGTAATTAATGCCGGCTCGCTCGGTGAAGGAAAAAACATATTCTCTCCCGGTTCTGCGATACGTTGACGAGATGTCTTTCTTGTGTAAATAGATTTTTGCGTATCCAATAAATGGCTCAGTAACTTGTTTTGTCTTTCCACAATTTCTTTTGTAATGCCGGATTGCATCTTTTTGGCGATGTTTTCCATCTCCTGCGCCATACCATTCATATCTCCTAAAGCCTTACCCTTTAAGCCATCTCCAATTTCTTTAAGCGCTTCTGCAAGCGCAGACTGTTTTCCCATAAGTTGGGCAAGTTGTTCCCCCATAGCCGACTGTGTCATATTAAAAGACATAAATGACATACACATTTGATTCAACGCCTGTTGGTCTTTGGTTATCTGCGATAATTGCTGCATCATTTCCGGCATTCCCGATGCAGACATAGAACTCTGCAACGCCTGCTCCGATTGCATAAGAGATATGACGACTTCGTTCAGCTTTGACATTGCCTGCATCTGACTTCTTTTGCTGAAGATGTTTCTCCCCTGTCTGCTTGCTTCAAATTCTTTTTTTGCATTTTCCATTAAATTAACGGCATCTTGTGTAAGCTTTTTTGTGTCACCGGAAATAAACGGCGTCATTTTCATAACCACTGCCAACTCGTTCATTAACATTTTAGCGCCTTTTATTAACGCTTCCTGTTTGAACGCTTTGTCTAAACCTGAAGCATTGGATAAGTTTTCTTCTTCTTTAGACAGAAAAAGAAAATCGTTCTTTAATTTGTTTATTTCTTTTGTAAGCTGTGCCTTCTTTTGGTCTATCCTTTTTTGATGAATAGAGCTTAAACTTATGCTTAATTCTGACAACTCCTGTTGAACCTCATCCTGTAATTGTGAAGGTTTCTGTCCTTTTGATAATTTATTTGCCACATCCGACATTTTTGATTGTGTCTTTTGCGCCTTGCCAGACTCTTTTGCCAGTTTTTTATTCTTTAATTCTTTAGACAGCTTGTCTATTTCTTTTGTCAGCCCTTCTAGCTCTTTTTGTAACACTTTCTCCTCTTCGGACAGTTCTTTCTTTGATTGCTTCATATCGCTTTTTGCGGTTTTCTCGTTCAACTTCTGTTGTTTCTCAGCAAGTTCGGATGCCCTGTCCGCCAGCGATGCAAGCTCTTGTTCTTGTTTATATTGCTTTAACATTTCAAGAGAATTTTCAATTCTTTGCCTGAGTTCTTCCTGTGTCATCTTAAAATTTTTCATCGCTTCTTTCATAAGTTCAGGATTCTTGTTCATCATTTCCTGCATCTTTTGGATGGCTTCATCCATTTTTGCGAGGTTAAGTTCATTAAAAAGAGTTTTCAATTCTTCAAGCTTTTCCATTAAATCTTTGTCCACCCACATAGTATTTTCCAAAGCTTTATACCGTTTGTCTATTTCTTTTGACAATTCTTCTATCCCCTTAGTAATGGCTTTTTCTTTTTGCAAAGCATCTTTCAGAGCTTGCTTATCGTTCCAGTCTAATTTATCTTTTTTAGTAATAGCTTCTATTTGTTTGTTGTTTTCTTTCAAGTCTTTTAATATTTGTTGTAACTCGATTGCGGCGTTATCCTGAGTTTTGTTCACTTCTTCCATAACTTGTTTGTATATGTCTTCAACGGTAGGAAAGGCCAACTTAAATTCTTCGGATTTGGTAGTCTTGTACCCGTTAACAACATCGTTATCCTGCACTTCCATTCTGTATTTTATGACATCTCCCGGGTATAAAGACAATTGCGATAAATCCCAGACATAAGAAATGTTTGTATCCGTAGGCAAGTTATTGTCTGAGTTTACAACCCATTCTCCTTTATCGCTAACAAGTTTTATTTTATGAAAACCAAAGTCATCCGAAATATGGGCAAGTATCGGAAGCTTCATATCGGAAGGTATTTCCATATCCCTGCCGGGATAAGTTATTTCTATTTCGGGAAAATTATCTTTCCATATGTTGATAGCGTAAGTCTCCGGACTTATTGTTTCCAAGCCATTTTTTGCCTTAAGGTATATTCTATAACTATCCGGACCGGTTACGAAAAACTCTGTTCTTATAGTATCTTTTTTTACTTCTGTCCGATAACACGGAGGCTTCGCACCCTGTTTTGTTGTTTGTGACAAAAACTCTACTCGCCCGGAATCTATGTTATCGTTTGCGACGGCAATGAAGTTAATTTTCGTTCCCTGCAAAGCAGATATCTCGGGAAGATTGCTGACAAAAGGAGGTAGTTTTGTATACGCGGAATAGATATAAGTAAGATTAAACTCTCTTATCCAGGGTTGAATAATTGCGGATATTTTATAGGTATCACTGACAACGTCTCCTTTTTTTGCATAATAAGAAAACGATTTGTTAACGGTTACGCTTTTTGCATATCCTTCTTTACGAGACAGAATATAAACGGAATCGTCCACAATAAGTGAAATTTTATCCGGCAAGACACCGGAAGGAAATACTTTTATTTCAACGGGTTTCCCGTAGAGCAATTTTTTGTTCCCCGGTTCAACAGCAAAAGAAAGAAATTTGTTTTGAGGAAGAAAAAATCTTTTTATTCGGGGAAGCCGGGGAGAAGGGAGAGAAACAATTTCTACTGCCAGGGCAATAACGCTTATTAGCAGGGGAAGGACAGGAAGATGTTTTTTTATTAAAGTTCCCGGGTTCCAACTTTGCAATATTTTCCAAGTTTCTTTTCTTATTTCATCTATTAGTTCGGTTGAATAGTCCAATGTTTTTGGGTAATCGTATATAGCGGAAAATAGCCTTCCTTTGAATTGTTCAGACATAGTCCCGCCTTGGCGGGATTGTTTTTCTATTTCAGAGACAGCGTCAAACTTATATCGAACGGCTGCCCAAAAACTAAGAAATAAAGTCACAGACAGCAATATCCATCTTGCAGGACAAGGCAAAAACAGAAAATAATCCAGGGCAAGAAAGGTCAATAATCCAAGGTTTACAACGACAAATATCCTTGCTGCTATATTTATGAAAGTTACGAATATTTTAATTTTTTTAATTTTATTTTTTATGTTTTTAATTTCCATTTGTATATATATATTAAAACATTAAAGGTGTCAAAAGTCAAGCATTTCTCTACAAAAGCATTTTCACAAGAGACGGGCGACTTTGAAACAAAAAGGTCAATATGTCAAGACAAAAAATTTATAAAAATTATTTTATTTTTTCATTTTTTTTCCTCTTGACATGACAACATATCTTTGGTTATGTTAGCAACATAATTTTGTTAATAAAAAAACCATGCTCTTTCTTCTTCGCAAAACTAAGTAAAAATAAACAAAGGATAAAAGTTAATATTATGATTGTTAATAACTCTCTATCTCTGAAGCATGCCTCCTCTAAATCCTTAACAAATAAAGATTTACAGAACAAGCCAATGTTAATAACTTTGTGGACAACTTTTAACGCAAAAAGTCGTATCTCTTTATATTTCAAAAACTTACACCAAGCCGCTATAAAAAAATAAAAATGAAAAAAGAATTATATGAGCTTATTGGTATCCGGCAAGGTTTGATAACGCTCTCCACGGAATTATGCCAAGAGTTTGGTATAATTCCATCTAAGTTAATCCGCTTGGATCGGATTAACAAGGTGGACTAAAGATGACACCTGACGCAGAAAAATTGTGGTTAAAAATTCTTGAGGGGGTAAAAACTCAAGTTCCGCTCCAGATATACACGACCTGGTTTGAACCTACTATAGGCGAATCTATTGCTCAAAATACGCTATGGGTAAAAGTTCCGAATCGGTTTTTTGTAGATTGGATAGAAGAGCATTACCATTCTATGATATATGATATTCTTAAAATTGAAGACGACAAATTAAAAATAAGATACAAACTTGCGGAGCAAACAAAAGAAACTTCTTCTACAAAAATTTATGATACGGATGCTTCTCATTTGCAAACCCGTTATACGTTTAACAATTTTATTACCGGGGCAAGCAACAAGTTTGCACAGGCGGCGGCAATGGCAGTGGCGTCTGCGCCCGGGAAACAATACAATCCTTTGTTCCTTTATGGGAATGTAGGGTTAGGGAAAACTCATTTACTCCAAGCAATAGGAAATTATATAAAAGAACACTCTGCCGATGCGAAAGTTTATTATATAGAATGTGAAAGTTTTATGAACGAGATGGTTGATGCGATTCAAAATAATCGTATAATGCAGTTTAAAAATAAATATAGAAAAAAGGACGTTTTGCTTATAGACGATATACAATTTTTGGAAGGGAAAGAAGGGCTACAGGAAGAAATATTCCACACGTTTAATTTCTTATACGATGCAGGGAAACAAATTGCATTATCTTCGGATAGACCACCTCAGGGGTTGGCAAATTTAGAGGAACGACTCGTGTCAAGATTTCAAGGAGGGCTTGTTTGCGATATTCAATCTCCTAATATTGAAATGAGGGTTGCAATCTTAAAAAAGAAAATAGCGACATCTAAGTCTAAAGTTCCTGATGAAGTAATAAATTATATTGCAGAACAATTCTCTTCTAATATTAGGGAATTAGAAGGAGCTCTTGTAAAAATACTTGCATTGTCTACTTTTACAAACGAGACAATAAATCTTAATACTACAAAAGAACTTTTAAAAGATATGGTTACAGTTAAGAAAATAATAACCATAGATGTAATCAAAAGAGCTGTAGCTAGTTATTATAATATTTCACTTGCGAGTTTAAAAAGTAATCGTAGAATGCAATCAATAGTAAAGCCACGAAATATTGCCATTTATCTAGCAAGGGAATATACTCATCTTTCTTTAGTAGATATAGGGGAAGCTTTTGGTGGTAAAAACCATGCAACTATACTACATTCTTATAACCAAATAGTTAAACTTTTAAACAAAGAAGAAGAGAAAAAAGAACTTAGTAACATTTTAAAGTTAATAACTACTGATTAAAAGTTATTTGTTGATAACCCACTTACTTTAAACATTTTATTAACAATTAATATTTCTCTAAATAATAATTAAATATAAGTTTTTAGAAGTTATTTTACTTATCCACAGGTCTTATTATATTTATTATGTTTATTTAAATATATGTTATTAGGAATAATGTTACTAAGTGAAGTTATTAAAGATAGTAAAAATTGTACTATATAGTAATTAATAAAAACATATTATTATTATTAAATAATACAGGATTAATTAAGATTAAAAAAAATGGAGGTGAAGGGAATCGAACCCCCGGCCCCTTGCTTGCAAAGCAAATGCTCTCCCTCTGAGCTACACCCCCATAAATCAAATTAAATATCAAAGATCAAATATTAAAAAAAATAAATCAATAAACAAATCAAATATTTCCAGCATAGCTGGATAAGAATCTTTAATCCACCTAAAGTGGAAAGGGTTTCTTAAAAATTATAACCTAAAGATAAACCGGTTGACGGAGTATTAAAAAATAAATCATTACACTTAATGTCTATTTTTAAATTATTAAAATTAAGTCCCCACCCGAAATAAATATTAAAATCATTATCATTCTCTATTCCTTGAGAGATTATAATTATTTCCTGTTCTTGTTGTTCAGTAGTGGTGTATATAATTTTTTCTTTTAATCCTAAACGCGTAGTAAACCATTTCGTTATTTCTTTTTCTATTCCAATCGTAAAAATAGGAGATAGTATAGTATTTATAAACGCTGTATCCTGAATTACAGTATTGTATTTAGTGTTTCCGAAATTAATTCCCAATAATAACATTGTATTATCTAGGGGATAAAAAAGTGCGCTACAAAATAAATTTATAATATCAGACGTTAATATTTCCCCAGTCGTAGTATTATTTATTTGTTCCCATTCTTTATTATACTTATTATAACCCCCGCCAATAAGAAATACATCTTTTTTATTAGCAAATGTTTGTACAAACCTTATATTATTTAGATATGAAAT
>JAQTXJ010000094.1 GCA_028688815.1 bacterium
ATTTCACTAGCCCACCATCATTTGTGCCTATCCATTTATCGCCAGTCGTTTCTTCTATTGCAAGAGCCTGAATATGGTTATCAGGTAAACCGGAATTTGATTCGTTGAACACAGTCCAGTTAGTCCCATCAAATTTCACTACCCCACCATCATTTGTGCCTATCCACTTTGCGCCAGTCGTGCCTTCTACTATAATCGCAGAAATATTGTTGTTAGATATGCCGGAATTTGATGTATTATACCTCTTCCAGATATCTATACCTTCAAATATTTTTATTTTTTTAACTTCATTGCTCGGTTGAAGATTTCTCAGCACAACTCCCTGCTGACTACTATTAAAAGGGTCTCCTTTCATATCATAAAACCATATTTTAGTATTATCTTCTGTCCCTACCCACACTGAATCACCATCTATACAGATTGATGAAAAATTATAACTAGGCACCCTCTCTATAAATGTAAAAAGTCTTTTTTTGCTCATATCGGGAGATATGACAATTACCCCACCGGTAGTACTCGCACATAGAAACCATATGTTGCCATATTTATCAATAGCAACATTTACTATTTGATTATTTGGTATACCACTTGTATTTGTAATATGTTGAAAACTATTTGTTGTTGATTTTTCATAACCTAATATCCCACCATTAGTAGCTGCCCATATATTTTCGCCATTTGATGCAATATTATATATTGGTTGTGGATTCAAAAAACTCGTCCATTGTTGTGCCATAATGAGAAATAATATTATCATAATCCTCTCCTCTTTACAAGCTCTTATCTTTTTAGAAAGCCCTTGAGTCCGCCTCTGGCGGACGATTAAGGGTTCCTATCCAGCTTGCCGAATATGTTTATAACTTGTTATCCCGTTTTATATACCTGTGTACTTTCTTCCTCTATGCTATATTTTTATTTTATTCAATAACTCTTTCATATCTGCAGTTGCAACACAAATAACAGTATCCGCACCACCATAATAAACAAAAAGTTTATCCTTTATTACTACCGAACCACACGTAAAAACTACATTCGGAACTAATCCCTCTTTCTCATAACTTTCTGTAGGGCTCAAAAATGGCTCTGAATATCTATATATAATTTTCGAAGGATCCTCTAATGATGCCATAGCAATGCCCAATTGATAATGAAATTTTTCATTTACTCCATGATATACAATAAGCCAACCTTTCTTAGTTCTAATAGGCGGAGCCCCTCCACCTATTTTAAAGTTCTCCCATCCGGGACGAATCTTCATTAGTATTTTGGCTTCATCCCAGTTTTTTAAGTCTTTTGAATAACTTATCCACATATGGGGTGGTATTCTATGGTATAAAACATATTTTCCTTTAATACGTTCGGGAAATAAAAAAGCATCCTTATTGTCTACTCTGAAAAATGGATACCATGGCTTTTCCCAGTTCCATTTTTTGCTCAAAAAATCACGTAAAGAAATAGATGTCATTCCCAATTGTATTGAATTCACCCGTCTGCTGATACCTGGAACTTGCCCGAAAGCCGTATAACACATATATATCCTGTCACCTATTCTTGTTAATCTTGGATCTTCACATCCAAAACATTCAAAATCACTTGAAGAATCTCCGGTAAAAATTGGCTCTGCTAATCTTTCATCAATATGAAAACCATATTTACTTGAAGCATACCCAAACCTTGAAACTCCGCCATCTACACCTCTTGCTCTATACACAAGATGAACCTTGCCGCCTTCGTATAATGCTGCACAATTATATACCATACGAGCTTCCCACGAATTTTCAAATATGGATTCTAAAATCGGATTCCCTTTATATCTTTTTAAAATGTTATTCATAAATTGTAATGCAAGTATCTCCGCCTTTTTCGGAGTCCACTCCGACGTTAACTTGCTTGCCTTAACTAATTTTTAAAGATTTTTAAAAAGCTCTATAAATTTTCTTCCTATCTCCTTATAGGAATTTTCATTTACATATAGTCTTGCAGATTCCAATGTTTTTTTATATTCTTCTTTTTCTTCAAACACGGAAATCAATTGATGCTTCAATTCATCCGTATCTGAAAATTTCATTACTTCTTTATCAAAATATTCAGCAAAGTTCGAATTTCGTGTTATCATAGGACATCCGGAACCAAGACATTGAAAAGCAGTGCTTGACACAACAACCTGTGAAGCAGAAGGTTTATTAAAAATCAAAGCGTCCGCTGCATATAAATAATCATATAACTTATTTGTATCCGGTATTTCTTCTATAATCTTGACGGGTATGGGAATAACAGGTAAACAACTTTTTAAAAAATTGACGATATCCTTTTCTTTTGACACAATAAGTAACAACAAAGGATACTTCTTACCAAGTTCTGCAATATCCGGAATAATATCTATTATATGCTTTGCCGCAGGACCAAATGAAAAAATAATCTTTTTATCTATCGGCAAATCTAATTTTCTTCTTGCATTTCCTTTATTACCTGGATTCCACGGCAAACAAGGATACGGAATTATACAAGTTTTATCTCCATATACAGGTTCTAAAAATTCTTTATATCTTTTATCAAAACACACTACAGAATCCCATTCAAACTGATAAAAATCAGGATTTTTAGATAAATTGCCATCGTGAATTACAGTTACACATTTTGAACGTTTTTTTATCCTTTTAAAAATCTTTCCTAATTCATTTTTAGGCAGCATTCCTAAATCCTGTGTAACAAATACTTCACATTCTGAAGTTAAAAATGGAATAGGATCTAATTTCGGAGGAATATAACTTGATACCGTAAAACACCTTGTAACATAAGGTTCATCTATAGCTGTAATTGCTGTCCCATGAAATGCATAGTCATAAAAAGTAAAAATTTCTAATTTATGCCCGCTTTCTATCCACTCTTTCCCAATAAGTTCGGCATGAAAAGAAGAACCTGAATTAGTATTCCATCCCCCCATCATTCCTATTTTCATTCTTAAACTACCTTTCCCCCAACTTACATTAGGGCTCTTTATTTTATTTTAATTTTCCCGTATTTTATCAAATGTACTAAATTCCTTTTTGATGGGCATATATAAGCACAACTACCACACTCCATACAGTCCATTATATAAAGTTTTTTTGCTTCGTCAAACTTATTTTTTTCAACATAATCTGCAATCCTTGATGGGATTAATCCCGTCGGACAAACAGAAACACACGTGCCACATCTTATACAGGGATACTCCTCATATAAAGAAATATCTCGTCTGCTTTGTACAAGAATACCTGATGTTGTTTTTATTACAGGCACATTATCATCCGCCTGGGCAATCCCCATCATTGGTCCACCCATTATAATTTTAGCTGGTTCTTCACTATACCCGCCACAAAATTCAATCGCATCTTTAAATAATGTTCCTACTCTTATTTGAACGTTTTTAGGTTGTTTTACCCTGCCCGTAACTGTTATTACCCTTTCTATTAAGGGCTTCTTTATTTTACAGGCTTCATATATTGCATAGACAGTACTTATATTATACACAGAAACCCCAACATCAAAAGGGAATCCTCCCGGTGGTACTTTTCTACCGGTGATAACCGGTACAAGTTGTTTTTCTTCTCCTTGAGGATATTTTGTTCTTAATATATGAACGTAAAAACCAAATTCCTTTGCAATTGCTTTGATTTGCCATAAATTCTTAATTTTATTATTTCCTATCCCGACACAACACCTTTTGGCCCCTTCAACACTCATTATAAGTTTGGCCCCTTCAAACACCTCTCTCGTTTTTTCCATTATCAATCTAGAATCTCCCGTTAAATATGGTTCTGACTCACATACATTTAAGATTATAGTATTTATTGATTTATCTTTTCGTGAAGTTAATTTGATATATGTCGGGAAAGCCCTCCCCCCCATTCCTACAATACCGGCATCTTCCACACGTTTTATAATTTCATCGGGAGAAACTGCCTCATCAGCATATAATTCTATTTCATCCGTTCCATCCGATTCTATCACTACGGAAAGTACTTTTTCCCCGGAAGAAGAAAAATAAGGTTCAATACCTTTTACTATACCTGAAATACTTGAATGTATATTACAGGAAGCCCTTGAGTCAGCCTCATACGGACGATTAGGGATTCTTGTCCAGCTCGCTGGAGACAGTACTTCCCCGCCAATTTTACCTATTTTTGTCCCGGCTTTTACTCTCATCTTGACTTCAACAATAGGTTTTGCAGGTATTCCCATATGTTGAGATAAAGGAATAACAACCATTTTAGGAATAGGCATTATTTCAATAGCATTATTTTGTGTAATTTTTTTGCTATGAGGACGTACTCCACCTAAAAATGTTCTAACCTGCATATAAACTCCTTTTAAAAGCTCTTACCTTCTTTTAGAGCTTCTTATCTAGTAATTACCGCTTAACTCAACCTTTTTATCTAGAGATTATTGTCACTGGAATTGTATCTATTTATCTTGTTTATTACCAATAAGTTCACGGACAAATCTTTGCACAACCTTATCCTTATCATTCATAAACTGGTGAACCCTTTTGTCCCCTAACATGATAAGTGCTTCTATAGCTGCCATTCTTACTTCTCTTGGCCTCGCCTGTCTAAACATACTTCCGGGCATTGCCACCTTTAAAAGTACGGGCGTTGAACTCGCATCACCTAATTCAATCAAAGCCTTGCATGCACATATCTGTACCGTTTCTTTTTCATCTTTGTGTTTATCCAGAATCTCAATCAACTTTACAGCTAAAGGGAAATAATGCAGTTCGCCTAAATAAGTAATTACTCTTTCTTTAATAGCGCTTATTTCATCATTTATTTCCTCAAATAATAATTGTTTTGCAGATTCTGTACCTATTTTATAAAGAATATCCACGACTTTTCTGCGAACATAAAAATTAGGATGATGCACTATCTTCTTCAATCCGTCTACTACCTGTTCCTCATAACCAATACCATCCAAAACATCAAGCATTTTGGAAATCGCAATCGGTAAAGGTTCCACCTTTATTTCCTCCATTAACTGGGTAATTCCTGATTCCCCTATTTTCATAAGAATATCCGCAATCGCCTTTCGTAACCTTATATCTGTCACTTCTTTTAATTCGGCTATCAATGGTTTTATACACGAATCTCCTATATCTAATAATATTGATATCGCCTTCTCTCGCCGCGATTCGTCATCACTATGTAAATCATAGACTAATAACCTCGTAAACTCAGTCCCTATAAGGCTGTCAATTGTAGATTTTGCACTTTCTCTTCTTTCATCAAATTCCGTAGAACTTGCATGCGCTCCAAGCATCTCAGTAATCATATGCGTAGATGCATAGTCGCCCTGCTTTAGATATCTTGTTGCTGCATTACCAAGAATATTTACTATTTCTTTATAAATTTCCCCGTTCGTCTCTTTTCTCCCCGCTTCAACAAACTTTTTGTCTATATCTTTTATAATCTTAGGCTCTCTGATAAACTCAATAACGGAATATAGTTTCTTAAAGGCTATTATTGCTTTCAGCCTGATATCTGTAACACTTGCTTCTAAATTAGATGCTAATTTATTACATAAATCACTAGCTTGTTCCAATTCTTCCGGTGAACGTAAACTTTCCAGTAAAGAAGGTAGTTTATTCAACAACTCTTCTTCTATCATATCTTTATTGTCCATATCCAAAAAGTCTTTTATTTCAAGTTTATCAGGAATAGTACGTTTATCCGCAACTACTTGAGTTTCTACTTTATTAGAAAAAACTTCCGTTCCGAGTTTCTCTACAACTTTGTTTTTTAAATCCGATTTGATACCGGAATCTTCAACCTTATCTATAAGTTTAGCAATTTCATCGGCATATAACAACACCTTGTCCTTTATTCCTAACAAATCTTGCCCTTTTGCTATAATAATATCATTATCCCCCATAGGCACATATAATTTTTCATTTATACTTATATGTTCTGAAGGTTCCGGTTTTTGTTTAAGAGAAAGCTTATGTAAAAAATTATAAAGCTCTTGTTGGGTAAAACCGAGTTTAAAAGTTATGCTCCTTATCTTACAGGCAACAAGACAATCAAAAAATATCCCGCCTGCCGTTTCAGTTGATTTGTCGTTTACAAGCAACTTGCCTTCCGACTCACTAATAGTAAGAGAAGACTGTAATTTAAGAAAATTCAATATATCCGCACTGCAATTTTCCAGAGATTGCTTTATAATCTCACTATCAGGTGGATATAATAGTATATTGCTTAACGCTACCCTTAATTCTTTTATTATCATTAACTTTTTATCTAAAATCTACTATATACTTTGTATTTCAAGAGAGAAAAATGTCAAGTCTTAATTATAATTTTATTAAACCTTCAAATCTCTCCCTTAACAATTCTATATTAAGCTCTTTACTAACTCTCTGGTTCCCCTGTAGCCCTAACTTTTTTGAAAACTTTTTATCCAGCAATAATTTAATTATTGATTCGGTAAGTTTCTCACTATTTCCCTGCTCTACTAAAATCCCCGTAACACCATCTATTATCGCTTCCGAAACCCCACCCGTTTTATATGCAACTACAGGTGTCCCGCAAGCATTTGCCTCTATATACACTATTCCAAAACCTTCTCCCTTAACCCCTTCTAATACAGGCTTTTCAATACTTGGCATCACAAATACATTCGCAGCTTTATATAAACCGGCTAATTCCCTTTGGCTTACTTTCCCCGTAAATACAACATACTCCGATAATTTCAAATTATTTATATCTTCTCTAAATCTCTCATAATCATCCCCGGTCCCGACAACTACCCAAACCACATCCGGAACTTTTTTAATTATTTCTGGCAATATTTTTATCATAATGTCATGCCCTTTATATCTCTCATCCTTTGACATACGCCCCACAGTTAATATAATTGACTTGTTGGACATCCCACCGTCTTGGGACTTATTATAAAGATTATATTTTTTAACGACAGGAGTTTCATCAACCCCTAAATTAAAAACTCTCATATCCACTACAGGATAAATTTTCACTATTTTTGATAAAGGCACTCCTAACTTTAATAAATATTCCTTCGTAAACTCTGATATAGTAACTACTCTGTATGCTTTCATCATTAACCATCTCATTAATAACCTGTATCTAAAAGTAGTTACTTCCATCCCATAAGTATACACTATATAAGGTTTTAACGCTAATACCCCCACAATTGCCGTAAGAATATGCCCGCAAATTAAAAAATCGGGCTTCAGTAATATAGTTTTTACAATGATAAAAGGTAATGATAATTTCTTATTCCCTTTAACATACGGCACACGATAAGTTCTAAAACTCTGTTTCCTGTCAAACTCTCTTGTCCCCGGACTATTCGGTGCAATCACATCTATTCCCAGGCTTTTTGCAATCCCATATAATACATTCTGAATTCCCCCATTTTCAGGCGGAAAATCCGGTGTTACTAAAATAACTTTATAGGAAGCTCTTTCCGCCTCTGGCGGATTAGAAATTCCTATCCTTTTTTTATACCCCATATTATAATCCTGGACAAAAAATCTTTATTGAAAGCTATTCCGGACAATATCCCCTACTTTTTCCCCGAGTATCTTGTATTCAAAATGTTTCTTCGCAATTTCTCTACTATTATTTCCCAATGACAATAAATCACGATTATCATAAATCTTACAAATTCTATCAACTAATTCCAAAGGATAATTCAAATCTTTCATTCCGGAATAAGGAACTAACATTTCTTCAGGTAATAACCCAACAACAGTCCCTACTTTAGTTGCCAAAATATACTTATTGCAGGATAAATATATCGGTATTTTACCCGTAGTCCTCATCCAGCCCAAAATATTATTGGTTTGAGTGGAAATACATATATCCATAAGACTAATGTATTTGTATAATTCTTCATACTTAACGTTTCCTAAAAA
>JAQTXJ010000095.1 GCA_028688815.1 bacterium
TAAAAATATTGTCATCTCTCCCTCCTAGTCTAAAATCGTATTCCTTGTTATTAATTATGATATGGCCAAGAATCTCCATCTAAAATTTTATGAAGTGAGGAACCATCATTATTTACAATACCAACATCTCCTATATTTTCAAACTCATTTATCAAAATTTTTTCGCTATTTTTTGACCATCTTGGTTTATTTCCTCCACATACTGTTATAGTAACAGAATCTGACATATTATAAATTTTAAGTCGCCCATACGAAAAATATGCGAATTCATTTCCATCCGGAGAAATATCACCATATGAACCTTCCGTGATACTATCGCTTGAACTATCTATAAAAGAGTATATCCAAATCCACCCTCTTTTATGATAAAGCAGTTCTTCGGTTGTATCGCAAAAAGATGGACTTGACCCTTCCGCTAATAATTGAGTAACGTTACTTCCATCTTTATCCATTAGCCAAATTCCGGAGTTGTCATCCGTCCCCTCAAAAATTATTTTAGAATAATGATATGTCCATCGGGGATTCCTTCCCCAACCTAATAACTGATGGTCGTTTGAGCCATCATCCTTAACGCTCCATATTCCTGATTTTATTGTTATAATTTTTGCGGTAATGTCGCTACTATAATATGAGGTAGAATATATTATTTCCCCTTTATCAGAGACATCAAACTCGTCTGTTAAACCTTTTATTTCATTCGGAATTTCCCCGACTTTTATTATCCCTTTTAAGTCGCTTCCGTCAGGGTTACAAGAGCATATATAACACTCATTTTTTTCATATTCCCATGTATGGACAACAACATTACTTATTTCTTTTACTGTCAAATCGTTTCGGAAAAAATAAATCTTTGTTCCGTCTGCACTCCAGCAAGGTGCATAATATCCTGTTCCGTAATTATACCTATTCGGAAGGCAGGATAAAAAAGGCAAAAATATAAAAATAATTATAAACCTTTTCATAATTATAACGGGCGTTCTATATTTATGATTAAATAACCCATCGGGAAATTATGCTGTAAAACACCAACGCTATCATAGGGAAAATTACATTTTATTCCGACTCTATTATTTACCCATAATTTTTTCCCTGAAACAGGAAATTCTACAGACAGAACATCTACGGATACAACGAAGCCACTCTTACACGAGTTATCAACAACATTTATAGGGAAATGCTCATCTTTTAACCATACCGTATAAACATTTGCAAATACCCCCCAATATAAACAATTTTTTTGGGGATATCGCCATTTTAACCCGGCGCCTAAATACACACTTTTCCAGTTGAGTTTTCTTGTGGAAAGTTCACGTTTTGCATCCCAATATCCGATATGTATTCCTTTTGAGAAATTATTATCGATATTCTTAAAGAGTGAAAGATTAAATTCTTTTCCTATAGTTTCTTCAGGAGAAAGATAAACAATTCCCCCTCCTACTCCAATTTTATCTATAGGTTTTGAACTTAATAAAAGTATTGTCAATGTAATACATCCAATCATAGTTGCTTTATACCCTACAACCCATAATTTGTAATCTTTTATCCTCTAAATCTGCAAACATCTGCGGTCATCTGCGTCCAAAAAATTCTGTCTCTGTTTTATGTTCTTTCTTATTTATTCTTACTTCGTGTAATTTCGTTTTTTAGTGTTGGAGTTTACCCCGCCCTGGCGGGGTGGCTAACTTTTCTGTTTATGTTTTTTCTTTTTTTTTAACTCTCAAACTTCCTGCTTTTTAATCTTTTTTATCTGCGTTTATCTGCGTCCATCTGCGGTTTCAATTATTATTTGTGTTCTTTTCGCTCTTTGCGAACTCTGCGTCTCTGCGGTGAAAACTTTTTCCGTCTGTTCATTTTTTAATTTGTCTCTATTTCTTTCCTCAAATAAATCGGTTCCAAACTCCCCACATCATCCTTTTCTCCATCCAATAATTTCATTCCCCCGACACTCGCCACCCAGCTTCCACAAGGAAAACTTGCTACTTTATCAAGGAAATGAGCTTTCGTCCCCATACGAGATAGAATCAAATCGCGATGTACAAACACGCCATTTCCAGTAAATATCGTGTCCTCAGAATAATTTTCTTCCAATAATTCGTCAATACTTATTATCCTGTAATCCTCCACTTTCTTTATTCTGTTTACTCGCTTCTCACTACTCATTCCTCGCCCCTGTTCTTTCTGTTCTTTCTGTTCCTCGCTTCTCGCTACTCGCCCCTCGCTACTATCTTTTACTATCTCATAGCTCGCCGTATATACATTTCTGTAACGTGCATCAAGGATAGGAACAATTTTGCAATTCGATAAATTACTAAACTTTGAATCTATTAGTATGCCATACGCCAACGACTCCAACGTACACACCCCAATAATAGGTTTATTCAAACCAAAAGCAAGCCCTTTGGCAACGGATAATCCGACTCTCAAACCCGTAAACGACCCCGGACCTATACTCACGGCAATCCCGTCAAGGGTTTTAGGAGATTTTACATTAGAACTCATTAACTCAACTAAATCGTCACTCTTACTTTCTGTCTTCCCTGTGGACAGGATTGGCGCATCCACCAACACATCCAACTCCACCGTTATATTTGGAATTTGTTTTTTTTCTGTTTTGTCTTTACTGTCCGCTGACAACTGACAACTGTCCACTGTAACAACTCCTAACCCCACTCCCATCGTAGAAGTATCTATCCCGATAATTCTCATTTTCCTATTCTAAGGTATACAAGTTTATTTGTCAATTATTTCCCGAAATAGAAATGGTTTGCCTACTTGTTTCTTCTATGTACTTAGAGTTTATCCCGCATACTTTGCAGAGCGTCCTCTGTGTCCTCTATTCTTTTTGTCTGTACCCTCTTGTCTTTTCTGTGCCCTCTATCTATTTTTTAACTTTCAGCTATTTCCGTTCTCTGTGCTCTCTGTGGTTGAGTTATCTGTATTCTTTCCTAATCGTGACTCCTTTCCCATAATTTAATTGACAACCTCATATTTTCCTGTTAACTGTGAACTAATATGTCTCGTATTCTTGTAATCGATGACGATAAAGGAGTATGCGATTTTTTCGACCTATTCCTTAATAAAGAAGGTCACGACGTCAAAACCATCCAACTCCCTTCACTCGCAATGTCCGTCTTGCAAGATTGGACGCCCGAAATAATCTTTCTTGACCAGCGAATGCCGGAAATGGACGGCTTAACATTACTTCCTGAGATAAAAAAAGCGTCTCCTTCAACCATTGTCATTTTTATTACTGCATTTGCTTCCGTCGAATCCGCAGTAGATGCCATAAGAAAAGGTGCTTTTGACTACATTACAAAACCGTTCAAGATTGACGAAATAAGACTCGTCTTAAAAAGAGCAGTAGAAACTTATACCCTGCGGGAAGAAAATATTACCCTAAAAAAAACATTGGAACAAGTAACTTCTTATTCTCTAATCGGAGAATCAAAAATATTTATGGATATCCTTGAACTTGTTCATAAAGTAGCCAATACGGATTCAACTATTCTTCTGTACGGCGAATCCGGCACGGGCAAAGAACTAATCGCAAGAGAAATTCATAATGTCTCTTTAAGAAAAAATAATCCTTTTATTCCCATAAATTGCGGAGCTTTATCGGAAAGCCTCCTGGAATCAGAACTTTTTGGGTATGTAAAAGGCGCTTTCACTGGAGCCGTAAAAGACAAAATCGGTTTATTCCAGGCAAGCGATAAAGGAACATTGTTTTTAGATGAAATTACATCCGCAACTCCTAAAATTCAGGTCGAACTGCTTAGAGTAATAGAATCCAAAGAAATCACACGCGTAGGTTCTACCGGAACTATCCCGGTAAACGTAAGATTGATTCTTGCCACAAACCAAAAGTTAGAACAGCTTGTTAAAGAAGGAAAATTTCGTGAAGATCTATATTACAGGATAAATGTAATACCCGTAACTCTGCCCTCTTTAAGGGAACGCAAAGATGACATCCCATTGCTGGTAGAGTATTTTTTAAATAAGTATTCTACCAAACATAAACTCGGCATCAAAAAGATGCACCCCGATACAATGAAATTACTGAATAATTATAACTGGCCCGGAAACATTAGAGAACTTGAAAACGTAATAGAAAGAGCAGTAATTTTAGAAAAATCAGACATTATATTACCCGATAGCCTACCCGATAAAATAAAACAAACAACTATGATAGCTCAAACGTTGTCTTCTAATTACCGCCAGTTTGCCGAAAAATATGCGCAGGAAGATTTGCATAAAACAGAAGGATTTATTTCCAAAGAACAACAAATACTTGATTATCTGAAAGAGAATTCAAAAATTACCAGTAACATTTGCAGTGAAATGCTTAACGTGTCACCTCGTATGGCAAGAAACTACCTGCAGGGACTTCTTGATAAGAAACTTATACTCCAACAAGGTACTGCCAAGAAAAACACATACTATACCCTCGCAAATTAGATTTGAATCTTTTGAGAAAGACTCTTCTACTCTTGACATATTCTCTCCTATTCCAATTTTTTTGTAGGGACATAGCGCGCTATGTCCTTTCCCCTGCTTGTTCCGAATAGTTCCGAGTCTATTGCGAAACCTGTCATTTTTCCCCCTAAATCTTTTTTCTCAGTGCCCTCTATATATTTTTCTCTTTTGAATTTTGCATTCTCTGTGGTTAATTTTGAAACCTGAAGAAAATTCAAAAAACTTCTTGCAAAAAACAGAAAATAAACATATCTATATAAAATATGAAAAAAGAACTCATAGCCCCTTGCGGTATGAATTGCGCCGTTTGTAGCGCTTACCTTGCTTTAAAATACGATCTAAAAAGCATCGGAATTAAAAGGTCTTACTGCGAAGGCTGCCGTCCCAGGGGTAAAAAATGCGCTTTTATTTTCAAAAAATGCAAGTTGCTTATGGCTAACAAAATACAGTTTTGTTACGAGTGCCCGGATTTCCCTTGCAAAAGCTTAAAACACCTTGATAAAAGATACCAAACTTTTTACCGGACAAGTTTTATAGATAACCTTGAACTTATAAAAAAGAAAGGAATAACAAATTTTCTAAAAACACAACAGAAAAAATGGCAGTGCCCGAAATGCGGGGAATTAATTTGTTGCCATAACGGACTATGCTTTAATTGCGATTTGGATAAATTAAAAGACAAGAAAAAACACCGGTACAGATGGGAAGACTAAAATAATGAATAATGACAAAAATTTAGTTACATTTTGTGGACTTTGTTGTCTCGATTGCCACGGATTTAAACAAAAAATCCCTGATTTAGCACGTGATCTACGTAAAGAGTTGCGAAGCTCAAAATATGAAAAATTCGCCAATACTATGGCAAGTAACAACTTTGGCAAAAGTTTCAAAGGCTATGACACCTGTTATGAAGTTCTTGGAGCTATGGTACGCTTCCGTTGCCATAAAGGTTGTCGTAACGGAGGTGGACCTCCTTTTTGTAAAATAAGACAATGCTGTCAGAAGAAAGAAATCCAGGGGTGCTGGGAATGCAGTGATTTTGAAAATTGCAAAAAACTTGATTTTCTCAAATCAACGCATGACGATGGGCATATTAAAAACTTGAAAATTATTAAGAAAAATGGAATTTCCGGATTTCTAAAAGGAAAAAGAAACTGGTAAAAAAATCATTGACAGTATTGATATATTAAGGATAATTAACTCATTATGAATATTAAAAAGAATATTTTTGCAGGATTAATGGCTTTATTCCCCATAGGCCTTACTGCTTTTGTTATATGGTTTGTAGTTAATAATTTTGGAGGCATTTTTAAAATAATATTTCAAAAAATTCCAATATTCTCAAGCTTACCGCCTTTTGTCCACTCATTGCTTGGATTTATAACTTTAGTAATCCTCATTTATATCATCGGTCTCATAACACGTAACTTTATAGGGAAAAAACTTCTCCAAACTGCAGAAAAAGTTATTACTAAAATCCCCGTTATCCAGTCAATTTACAATGCAGGACGAAAATTAACCGATGGAGTGTTTGTAGATAAATCTGCTTTCAAAAGTGTAGTCTTCGTCGAATTTCCACGCAAAGGTATGTATGCTATTGGATTTAAGACAAGCAAAGAGAACTTCCAAATTGGAGACAGCCCTGACAATGTTAGTGTTTATGTCCCTATCCCGAATGGATTCTATCTTGCAGCTAATAAATCTGACCTGATTGAAACTTCATTATCCGTAGACACAGCTTTACAAATAATCATTTCAGGAGGAATAATATCCCCTACAGGACAAACAGCAAAAGAAAAACCTCCCGAGAATACATCTCCTAAACCCTAAAAAATTCTGTTCTTTCTCAGTGCCCTCTATCTGTTTTTCTCTTCTCAGCGTCCTCTGCGACTCTGCGGTGAATTCTCCCGTCATCTGTTCCCTCTCAAAACCCGTAAAACGTTACCGATAAAAATGGTTCCCAAAGTTTATTGTTCCTAAAAAGAAGCCCTGCCCCGGCATTAAAATAACTTGTATCCAGATGCAAACCTACAACTGAACTTTGTTTCGAAAATGTATGTTCATTAAATGAGAAACCTTTCCATCCATTCAACATATAATAAGATGTTTCAAAATGAACTTTTGCTTCAACTCCAAGCAAGGCTATATTTAAAAAAGTAAATCGCGCTGCCCCGCCTGTCATAAGCATTATCCTTTCCGTAAGTTCATTTCTGCTGTATCCCGGGAAATATTCCGAATCAAATAATTTCAACTGGTGGCTCCCGGCAATGCTAAGTCCCCCAAAATTATACCGTTCATAATCAGGCGTGTTTTCAGAATATTCCGTCCCTGTAACCTGTCCCAGGAAAGTAAATTTTTTCATAGGACGCCATGGACAAACTCCCATCATATTAACTCTGGTATGCAGAAAAGATTTACCATCCGATAAAAAATCTTTCCATTTCTTAAAATCCCCGTAAACCTTAAAATCAAAACTACCCTTACACCCGTATTCAGGGAAAATAATTCTGTCAAGGTTGTCCCACTCAAATTCAACATTACCCTTGGTTTTCCAGTCAAAAACTCCTTCATCATATTTCCCAGCCTCTTCTATGCCGGGAGTAAGAATAAAATGCTTTTTGTAATGAATCGGCATTCCTACTTGCGCACCTAATGTATGAAAACTGTTTTCATAAGAAGAATCATATATCTCTCCCCAATACAAATTCGCCTGCGGAAGGAACGAACGACAAGCCTGGACACCAAAATTTAATTGTTTCCCCATAAGAAGTTCTTCCGCCTGTTTTAATGGATAATTAGAAGTCCAATTCAAATACGGAGACCATTCTCCATACCCAAAAAATTTACTTCTTTTTGTTACTATCTCCGCAAAAAAAGTAGCCCCTTCATCATACCAGAAAGTAAGAACCGGAATACGCACCGTAGAAGTACTTCTTCTCTCTGCCGTTACAAATAAAGAATCGCCCCTGACGCCTTCAACGGCAATCGTCTTAAGAGCAAGAGTTTTATAAGCAGACGAAATCACACCTAAAACATTTGACGGGTTTATCGCGTCTAACGAGTCAAGCTCTTTTTTCAAAGCATCCCGTGCTTCAGGGTTTTTACAGGATATTATTATCCCTTTAAGATGAACACCTTTCCCTATATAAACAAATACCGTATCCTTTCCCGATGAGTGCGAAAAATTAACACTGTCAACTCTTAAACCAATAGTCCCATTATTTACGGAACTCTTTTCAACTAAATCCTTTATTTCATAAAAATTAATGCTCTTTCT
>JAQTXJ010000022.1 GCA_028688815.1 bacterium
CTTCCTACTACCTACTACCTACTTCATACTACCTACTTCTTTTCCCCTTCCACCATCACCCAGTAACTATATTTCCTCAATCCCGGCAAATACTTCCCAACAACCCCATCCGGAATAATAAAAAACGAAAGAACAATTTTTTCCAGTATTGTTTTCCTCAACGGCCTCGCAATAATACTCCCTATAAGTTGTAAAAAAATAAACGAAAAATAGTGAAACCTGACACCCGTAAATGCCGATTTTATATATTTTAAGGACTTCAACGTTAACGGCTTCTCGCAAGGCGACCCGTGTCGTAAAAATCTAATCTTATAAATCGGAGACTCTACCAATGTCCGTAAAAACACATTTCTTAATTGCGTCTCCAAAAACAATATTTTTCCGCCTTTTTTTAATACTCTTTTTATTTCGTTAACCGCGCCTTCAGGCTCCGTATGATGAAGAATCATAGCTCCGACTACAATATCAAAACTATTATCCTTAAAAGGCAGGTTTTCAAAAGCAGATTCAACAACCGGGATATTAAGTTTCCAACTTGATGCCCTTTTTTGGGCAACTTTCAGCATTCCATTGGACAAGTCAAACGCCGTTACTTTTGCCCCGTTCTGACTTAAAGCCGCGCTGATAAATCCGGTTCCGCATCCGCAATCCAAAACGGACTTACCCGTCAAATCACCTAATATCTCGGGAAAATGTTTGAGCCATACATCATTTTTTATGGCTTCTTTCGGTGGAGTTTTTAAAAAGCTCTCCCCCTCATCTTCTACGAATAAGTGAACTTTCGAGTCATGAAACTTCTGCTCAACTTTCAAATCTTTCATTAGTTTTTTTCTATATTAAGTCGTTTTTCTTTTCTCAGTGCCCTCTGTGGTTTATATTTTGTGTTCTGTTTTTTGTGTTTTAGTGCTTTTGTGGCAGGTCTTTGTTTTCTCTGCTCTTTTTCTCCTCTACTCCACAATTCTTTCTTGGCTTTAGGAAATTTTTTCAGTTCTCTTTCGCGTCTCATCGCAGAGCCTATATCTCCACATTTTTCAGAACAAAGAAGTTTTACGGGTCTTCTTGAACGAGTATATTTCGCTCCGGTCCCTTTGTTATGTTTTTCTATTCTTGCTTTTAAGTTATTAGTTATCCCAACGTATAAAGTGCTATCCGAACACCTTACCCCATACACATACCATACCTTACTCTTTTTAGATTTCAATTTTTGCTTGCTGGGTAACTTGAATCCTTAACAGCGGATCCACCATTTTGTACTACAAAATGGCGAAATCTCGCCAAAAATTACAAGGTAAATTTTGGCGGAGAGAGAGGGATTCGAACCCTCGGTAAGGAATTACCCCTACAAACGATTAGCAATCGTTTGCCTTAAGCCGCTCGGCCATCTCTCCATTACTTTATTAGTATGGAATTTATACTAAATAATTTACTTGTCAAGAAAAGTCATAAAAACAGGAATTCAATTGGTTTAGAATTTATATTGGAGCGCTAGTTTCCAAGGATCCCAATCCATTGGCTCCATCGTCAAGTCTAAATTTAACTTGCTAGTTAAATGATACCCAATCCCAACCTTCGGGTCAAAAACATAATCTTTCCAACCGTCATATGCCTGACAGGCTTCTAACCCGCATCGAAATGTAAATTGTCCTACAAGCCTTTCGGTGCCGATTACTATGCGAGGATAACTCATCCGGACAGAATCAGTGCTAATCTTAATTAAATCATATACATCCATACCGATTATTGTCTGGCTATCCGGAGAAATAATAATTCCTAATGGAATCCCACTCCAGTGCCAATAAGAATTATTAAGGACTCCAAAGGGAGTCACCCAATGGTCATACCAGTATCTATAATATGTTTTTGTTCCAATAGTCAACCAATCCGTAATTTTTCTCCGAACTAATAAATTGACCTTAGTATAGTAGGAATTATTATCGAAATCGTCTGTCTTAGAATACAACCGCTTATATTCACTATATTCAACACTCCCTGAAATATAGATTTTTGGAACACCACTGGTCGTAATTCCCAAAATATAAGAATAGTTAGAGGTAGAAAAATCAGATGTGTCTGAGCGATAGCATATACTGTCAAAATAATAAGTAGTTACTGAATTATATATTGACGGAGGGGCATTAGAAAGCTTTGCCATAACTCCGATATTTATTGATTTCAATTTAATTCCTGCACAGAAGATAGGACAATGGCCTCTAACAAATTCATAGGATGCAATTGTAAAAGAACCCTCTACATACGCTCCATTATTATAAGGTCCCAAGGACCAATATTTATATTTATTTAAATTATCCGTATATCCAAGTCCAAAAACTGCTTTTCTGAAAGGATAAAGTGCGTATCCTTCAAGTTTTCTTGTAAAAAAATTGCGATAATGGAAGCAATCAATAAGATTATTATAATCGTCAAAGTACTCACATTCACTATAAAATCCGTTAAACATAAGTGCTGGTTTATTAAAATCCAGCCATTTAGCAGGGTTTTCTGACATTTCACTCTCTATGTCTTCTACTGCAATATCTACTCCGCCCATTCCATCCAACCTTACAGAACTGGCATTGAGTTTTAAAACTCCAAATACTATACTACAAAATATACAAAAAATATTCTTTTCCATTTTCTCAGGTCATAAAAAATTACTTCTTTTAGTAATTAATTCAACCTCTAGTTTATATGTTTTCTTTTTTTTAAACTTACTATAATTTCAAGCAATCCAAATAAAATAAAAAAATTAAAAACAAAGATAGCTATTCCTGCCTTTGTAGGTTTTTCTATCATTCTCAATATAAGAGGAGTTTTTTTATATTTTTTCCATATATTACTGTATTCTTTGAAAAGTGTTTCGTTTGTAATATTATATAAACTATCTAATAATTGAATATAGATGTTGTGATATACTGCACCTGCAGGATGTTCAAGGATATCATAATAAGAGTACCCATTTTTATTATATCTATAAAGATTTTCTTTTAAACCAATAATGCCTTGGTCAAAAAGATACTTGGCATCCGAATTCTGGGTGTATTCATAGTATTCATATATCCCTAAAACTGTAAACATCATGCCATTTAGAACCATCGATTTTGTACACCCTTCATCTGCATATTCCTCATACCACCATCCGTTGTTTACTGTTTTATAAGTAACGCCCCCATCTTTAACTTCTACAAAGAAAGCATTTAACAATTCTTTTGCACAATTTAAATACTTAATATCTTTTGTAAAATCGTAAGCTCTAGTTAACACTTGTATTGCTTGAGCCTGTGCCATTCCTGAACGCCAGGGAGAAGTTAAATTAAAGATTGGCCAGGGAAAATCATACTCCAAAATAGAATACTCCCCAAAAGGTTTTGAATTATCTACTAGCCAATTTGCACAATTAATAAATTCCCTTTTTTTTTCACACTCAAAAAATTCTATTGCGTGTTGACTAACTGTCACCGGGTTCCTTTGCTTACCAAACCCGTAATCTACAATGGGAATACCTAAACTATCATACACAACTTTTATCCTAACCACACTTTTAAAATAAACCTTCCCAATTATTTTATATGATATGTCTTCAGTAAAATTAAATACCATAAGAGCACTAATTAAAGATAATATCAATATAATAAGATGTCTTTTTATATTAATCGGCATCCGCCATATTAAAATTTTCAGATGCTTTTTTATCATCTCTGACATTGTTTTTTATACCCGACAAATACTCAATATCCTCAAAATCCATCTTTGTCAATCTTTAATGCCAACTTTTTTAACTTCCTATATAAATCAAAAAATTGAGGGTGAATTCCTGTGCCAAACGGGGGAAAACTTTTGGTGACCAAAATGTGACTAAAAAAGGTCAAAATTTATAAAAATTCGTCAAAACAAAATTATCAAAATACTTACTCAAATAACCTTATTTTTATAAACAAACTTATCCAATGGTATCCTATCCGGTCTGCTTTGCTCATCCTTGACCTGCTTCTCCGAAAGAATAGGATTAATTATTTCTGAATGCTTCCCTACCAGTATAAGCGTTATAACTTTCATATCCGCAGGAATACCAACTATTTCCTTAACCTTATCTTCATTATACCCCGCAATAGGATGCGCTACAAGCCCGAGTTCGGTTGCAGTTAACATCATAAAACCAACTGACATTCCCGTATCAAACAAATAATACTCTCTTCCCTTTATGTCACAATCGGATTCTTTTTTGCTGAAAACAACTATTATCATAGACGCATATTGCGCCCACTCATTCCCTTTGGAAAAAGCAGAATGCATACTTTTCAATAATTCAGGTTCATAAACGAATACAAACCTCCACGGTTGGTTATTGAAACACGAAGGAGCTAAACCCGCGCTTTCTGCAAACTTATTAATTAACTCGTCCGTGATTTCCACAGACTCAAACGACCTATACGCCCTTCTTTCTGATATTGCTTGTTTAACGTCCATTTATTTTCTCCTTGAATTCTTATCTTTTTATAATAAACTTCAGCAAGAGAACAATTATTGCATGAATAGTTGCAAAACTAATTGCAATTATCGCAATTAACTTATGTTTTTTTATTTCCCAGCCACGAATTCCCGAAAAAGCGACAAGACCTATTAAAAGATATGTTGCAATCCCTAGAAGTTTAATAGTGCTGAAAACTTGCGGAGCATTACCGCCTGCCGCAAATAAACAAAAAGGAACCAATAACATCCCGCCAAATAAAAATTTCTTCATCATTTTCATATTTCTCCTTTTCTACTATTGTTTTAATTCTGGGAAACGACAACTACCCTGCAAGCATTTTAATTAACCCATAACATTTTTCTACCTCAATATTCTTGGGTTTAATTGCCTCTTCTAAGGGGAAACTCACCATAGTATTATTCTTTTCTAAACGCATACACTTATTAATCTCACCTTTTCTAAAAAGTTCCACGGCAAAATTCCCGTAATATGCCGCAAGTACCCTGTCAAAAGCAGTCGGACGCCCGCCTCTCTGGATATGTCCCAACACTACTGCCCGTATGTCAAACCCCGTTTTTTCTTTAATCGTTTGAACTATATCAAGAGCCTTCGCTTTGCCTTCCGCCGTTATAATTATCCAACTTACTTTTCCCTTTTTGCTTGCTTTTTCAATATCTTCACAAAGATTATCCATATTGAAATCTCTTTCCGGCAGTAAAACTTCCTCACACCCACCCGCTAATGCAACTTTTGAAGCTATGTAACCACAATTTCGCCCCATAACTTCCACAACAAATATCCTCTCCAAAGAAACTGCCGTATCCCTTATTTTATCTAATGCATCTATTGCTACGTTTATTGCAGTATCCGCTCCAATCGCATTGTCCACCCCGTTTATATCATTGTCAATCGTAGTAGGCACCCCTATTACAGGTATATTATGTTCAACGGCTAATAAATTCGCCCCGGTTAATGAACCATTTCCACCTACGACAATTAATCCATCAATTCCATTAGCTTTTACATTTCTTGCCGCTTGCGCCCTACCCTCACTATTGCAAAATGTCTTGGAACGGGAAGTTTTCAAAATAGTTCCGCCTAAATTAATTATCCCCGAAACCGAACGGCTGGAAAGAGGTATAATCTCATTGTTTATCAAACCTTCATACCCTCTCATTATACCAACGGTTTCCATATCATAAGCGCAAGCCGTTCTGACAATTGCTCTTATGGCTGCATTTACTCCTGCACAGTCGCGCGTCAAAATACCTATCTTTTTGATATTACTCATTTTTTAGGAAAATTTTATTACTTGGTGAGTGTACTTATTAAAAATTGAGAGCCTTTAGTTCTTTTTCTCTGCTTTTTCCGCTTCGTGCAGTTTTCTCAAAACTCCCTGGAATTTCTCTGTTTTTAAATCATTGGCTGAAGGTTTTAGTCTGGTACTTAGCTTTCTCCAGGTTCTTCTGTTGTGCCTGCGGCTTCTCTCCATATGTGTTCTTCTCATTATTATCCCCCTGCTATTTTATACTTATTTTGTTATGTTAATACCTTATTCGCAAAAGTCAATTCCTTTTTTTATATCTCTTATAAAAACTGCTTTATTGTTGAAAAATAACAAAGAATGCCACAAAGGCGCTAAAGCACGAAATGACACTAAACAGAAAATTTCGGAAAGCAAATTAATGCCCCAGAATTTTTTTTCGTAGGGATATCGCGTGCTATATCCTGATAGGCAATTTATCTTTTCTGTATTTCTTATTTATGCATAGACAATCTGACATATAATTTATTTTGCCTTGTATATGCAAGAGTAGAGCTGGGCAACTGCCCCGACTAAGAAAAACAGTAGCTGAACGTAAAGCGACCTTTTAAGGTCGCTTTTTCTCTAAATTGATAATATAAGACAGTAGCGCCACACCGACAAGCAAGTTATCCTCGACTACTAAATGTCCTGTGTATTTTTAATTTGACAAACTTAACTTAAAAAATACTATTACCGATAGATTATGAAAAAAAGTCTATCTAAAAACATACTCGTAATACTATTGGTTACAATCATTTCTTTCTCCATATACACAATTATTCCAATCTTAATAAAAAAATTCTCATTTTTTAATCATATAATAATTTCTTTTTATTTTGAACAGTTAAGACATATAATTCTGCTTCTGCCCGTTGCCGTTATACTCTATTTTATTACTCCTCTCAGAAAATTCCTGGACTACAAAAATCACATTATGAAAATAAAAGAACCTTATTTTCTTATCGGAATTGTTCTATTATCCTTATTGGCTACAAATTTCATATCCTGGAAATGTTACAACCACTACCCAAAAGAAGACGACACCGCCGTATACAAACAGGCTCAAATATTCCTAACAGGCGAAAGATGGGTACCTTCTCAGGCATATCCCGAATTTTTTGATGGTTTCAATATGGTCAATAATAACGGCAGGTTCTTTTCTATGCCCGCACCGGGACACCCGTTTATTCTTCTTTTAGGATTTCTAATCAAAGCCCCCTGGATAATTTGCCCATTAATAGGAGTTTTCTTATTGCTGGTTTTATATTTCCTACTTAAAAACTTATATACACCTTTTACCGCCCGCACGGGAGCAGTATTCCTGCTTTTATCCCCTGCATTTTTGTTCTTTTCCGCATCATTCCTAAACCAGAACTCAAGCGCATTGTTCTCATTACTCGGGCTACTTCTAATCATAAAACTTTTCAATAAAAAATCTCAATGGTACCTCGCTCTATTATCTGGATTCGCCATAAGCATTGCCTTTTTATCAAGACCAACGTTGCCTTTTGCTTTCTTCCTATCCTCGCTGATATTTATTATTATAATGGAATACAAAAAACAATTAAACAAGGGAACGGCTATTTTATTTGTCACTGGATTCCTGCCATTACTGGTTTTTCAGTTGTATGATAATTTCACCCTTACCGGACACCCTTTACATTATGGTTATTCTTTGTGCGAATTCGCTAAATTAAATATTGCAGGTTTTGGCACGGATATTGGCTCTCTATCCGTTAATATGGAAGGGCATTCTTTATTAAAAGCTATCGTAAATTTAATGTATAATGTTTTTACAATTTCGTTACATCTATTCGGTTGGCCGCTGCTATCCCTTGTATTTGTGGCTTTATGGATATTCAAAAATAAAAAGACAGGTTTTGAATGGATGTTTATTGGCATAATCGGACTTTCCATAATATTTATGGGGTTTTTCTGGGCGCACGGAAATACTCCGACAGGACCTCATTACTACTACGAAATCATACCTTTGTTAGTAATTATTACTGCCGTAAAACTTGAATCTATGTCCGCCTCAGGCGGACCGAATATAAGGACAATGGTTACATTATTATTTTTAATAGGTATTTTTTCTTACATACCGAATGCGACCAAAGTATTTAAAGTATGGGGCACAAATAACAACTGTTACAATGAAGTAACTAACCGAAATATCCATAATGCAATAGTTTTTATCAAAGACCCTGTGGGCAGCGATGAAAAAACGGTAACGCTTAGAAGATATAATTATTTATCCGTAATCTGCAGGAATGAAGCCATAATTGAAAACGGCGACATTATGTATGCGGAAGATTTGGAAAGTAAAAACAACGCCAAACTCATAAAATTATATCCTAATAGGAAAATTTATTTATTCGAATACCTGAACAATGGGAACAACTGGCAAGTAGTACCGTATACGCCATAAATTTTTCCCAAATTACTTCATTAGCACTATTCTTTTTCTCCTTTCTTAAAGCACTTAACCCCGCCGAGGCGGGATAAGTTAGAGTCCAACAGACTGGATACGAATCCCTAAGGGCAAAAGCTCCAAGGGCTTCGTATAACGTTCCTTTCCTCCAAAGGCGGACAAGTGCGTCACGAACTCTAACTAAAAAAGAAGCTTGACAGATTTATAAATAAATATAAGTTCCCAGTATTATGAAAGTTTTGCTTTCAGGCAATGAAGCTGTCGCCCGCGGGGCTTATGAAGCAGGTTGCAATATCGCCAGTGCTTACCCTGGAACGCCTTCAACTGAAATACTTGAAAACCTGAGAAAATACAAAGACGTCTATGTTGAATGGTCAACTAACGAGAAAGTCGCTTTTGATGTCGCAGTAGGCGCTTCATTCGCCGGCGCAAGAACACTCGTCGCAATGAAACACGTAGGTCTTAACGTTGCCGCCGACCCGTTTTTTACCGTCAGCTACGAAGGAGTAAACGGTGGGTTTATAGTCATCACCGCAGACGACCCCGGTATGTGGTCATCCCAGAACGAACAAGATAACCGTTGGTATGCGCTTATGGCTAAAATACCTATGCTCGAACCTTCGGATTCACAGGAAGCAAAAGACTTAATAAAACTCGGCTTTGACATATCCGAAGAGTTCGACACACCTCTTCTTTTTAGACTTACCACAAGAATATGTCACTCAAGCACACCTGTAACACTTGGAGATAACATTACTCATAAAATAAAAGGCTATGTGCCAAATGTTTCAAAATTCCTTTGCCTGCCGTCTAATGCCCGACGCTGGCATCCTATAGTAGAAAACAGACTGCTCAAACTTCAGGCTTATAATGAAAAACTTAATAAAAATATTATGGAAATAAACGATACCTCAATCGGTATCATTACTTCGGGAATATCCTATCAATACGCCAGAGAAGTATTCCCGGATGCATCATTCCTTAAATTGTCAATGACTTATCCCCTGCCAATCAAACTTATAAAAGAATTTGCAGGCAAAGTGAAAAAAATATACGTAATAGAGGAAAATGACCCGTTCCTCGAAAATAACATAAAAATCTTAGGGATACAGGTAACGGGAAAAGACAAAATCCCAATCTGCGGGGAACTCAGTCAAACTGTACTTAAAAAAAGTTTTAATATAAGCACTCCCGAGCCGACCGAATTGACGGTAAAAATTCCCGAAAGGCCACCGGTGCTTTGTCCCGGGTGCCCGCACAGAGGAGTTTTCTATACTATAAATAAATTAAAACTTCATGCTATGGGAGATATCGGATGTTATACTCTTGGCGCATTTCCACCGCTAAACGCTATGGAAACCTGCGTATGTATGGGCGCTTCCATAAGCAATGCTTATGGAATTGAAAGAGCATCTACCCCGGAAGATAAGACAAAACTTGTTGCGGTAATCGGCGACTCTACTTTCTTCCATACGGGAGTCCCTGCGCTTATAAACCTTGTCTATAATAACGGATGCACTACTACTTTAATCCTTGATAACCTTATCACCGCAATGACCGGTCATCAACAACACCCGGGAACAGGCAAAACCGCAAGAGAAGAACCTGCAAGAAAGGTATCAATAGAGGAACTCGTTAAAGGATCCGGCGTAAATAGGGTTTTCATAGTAGACCCTTATAACTTAGATGAATTAAAAACTATTCTCAAAAGAGAAGTTTCCATTCCCGAACCTTCGGTTATCATAGCAAGACGGGACTGCGTTTTAAGAATAAAACCACAATTCGCAATGAAAGTAAATAATGATATTTGTACAGGCTGTAAATTATGTGTAAATCTAGGATGTCCGGCGCTTACATTTAAAGACAATAAAGCCTATATTGACCATATACTGTGCACCGGTTGCGGTTTATGTCAGCAGGTGTGCGTAAAAAAATCAATATCAAAGGAGCAAAAATGTTAATTTTACTTTTACTTATAAATGCGGACAAACTTGCGCTCGGATTAGGAGCATATCCCACGGGATTCATAACATTCAGAACTTATGTTACCCAAAAAGTAGCTTTACAGGCAACAGCCGGAAATATGTCGTTAAAGTTCCCTAAAATGGAAAGCACACTGTCGGCAAGCGTAAGAGCCTCTTTCAAGATAGCCAACACGGAAGCTAATTATAAACCGGAGGATGCTGGTTCCCCTACATTTAAGGTGAATTATCTTTTAGGTGGTGGCGCAGGTATAAAAAATGACAGCACTATGAAACCGGTAGCCGAAGTCTTCGGGGAAATAGAATATTACCCGGTATCCGATATATTTCCTTTATCCGTAACACTTGGTGTAGGGCTGTGTGGAGATACAGGAGGATTACACTTTGGACCATTTGTCGGTGTTCATTTTTATATAATAAACTTAAAACTTGAATAAAAGGGTAGATTGGGTTACTTGACCCAATCTTTGATATATGAAAGAAACAAGCGTTCTTATATGCGGAGTAGGCGGACAGGGAATACTTCTTGCCTCTGATTTACTCGGCAAAGTAGCAATTGAAGCAGGACTTGATGCGAAAAAAAGTGAAGTCCACGGTATGGCTCAACGCGGAGGCGCCGTCGTTTCTATAGTCAGGTTCGGGGACAAAATTTATTCTCCCATTATAGGAGAAAATGAAGCAGATTTTATACTTTCTTTTGAAATACTGGAAACCCTCCGGCAAATAAAATTCCTGAAAAAATCGGGAATATGTATCGTAAATAATTATGAACTGCCGCCGTTCTCCGTATCAACAGGTATAGATAAATATCCCGAAAATATTCCCGAAGAAATAAAAAAACACTCAAAAGAAATGTTTTTGATAAATGGGTTGAAACTGGCAAAGGAAATAGGCAACTCCAAAACGGTAAATGTCATTCTTCTTGGCGCACTTGCAAAAAGACTCAGTTTTCCTAAAGAATGCTGGATTAAAACCATCAAGGGACACTTCCCTCCAAAAATAATCGACATAAATCTCAAGGCTTTTGAATTAGGATATAATAATTAAATAAATCCAAAGCTGAACTTATTTACTTTTTTGCTTGACATAAGAGAATGTTTTTTTATAGTGTATAGTAATAAAAGAGGGGGAATCTATGTATAAAAATATAGGAATAGCGTTTTTTACAATATGTATTTCCACGGGTTTAACAATGGCATCAACAACAATAGATACCATTTTAATTACGGATATGCCTGCTGAAGTCGAAACAGTAGCAGTAACAAAAACAAACGTTGAAACCGTTACAGTAGTAAAAGATGTAACTCCACCGGTAACCGAGGTAGCTCAACCTGTTGTAACTGAGGTAACGCCATCGGTAGTAAAAGAAGAACCCGTAAAAACAGAAAAAGTCTCAAAATCAGGAGCTATTAGAATACAATTCGGCGCATTTTATGTAAAAGAAAATGCAGAAAAATTGTATAACCTTTTAAAAACACAATATGGAGATATTTTTTATATGGACAATATAAATTCTTACTGGAAAGTAGGAGCTCAAAACTATACTACACTAAAATCGGCAAAAGCTGCAAGAAAAACTTTTATTTCCCAGGGATTTACAACTATCTTCATAACCCATTAATTTAGTGAGTAAACAGAAACTACTGGTAGCAACCAATAATAAAGATAAGTTCAAAGAGATTACGGCAATCCTGGATTCCTTGAATGTAGAATTTGTAAGCCTCGGAGATATCGAATTACCTGAAGAAGATGGAAAGACTATAGAAGAAAATGCAATTAAAAAATCAGAATTCGGATTTGAAATAAAAAAAATGCTAACAATTGCAGATGATACGGGACTTGAAGTAGATGCGCTCAATGGAGCGCCGGGAGTCTATTCGTCAAGATTTGCAGGAGAAAATGTAAGCTATGAAGATAACAGGAAAAAATTATTAAACGAACTTGCAGGGAAAAAATTAGAAGAAAGAAAAGCAAAATTCAGATGCATAATAGCGGTTTCCGGGTTAGAAAAAGGAACGAAAACTTTTGAAGGCTCCGTTGACGGCTACATAACGGAAGATGAACGCGGAAATTCTGGGTTTGGCTATGATGCGATATTCTTTGTCCCGGAAATAGGCAAAACTATGGCGGAAATGAGCCCGGAAGAAAAAAACAAAATTTCGCATCGTGGAAGGGCAATAGTTAAAGCAAAAAAATATCTCGAAAATTACCTAAATTAATAAGTCGGGGAGTAGCGCAGTTGGTAGCGCACATGGTTTGGGACCATGGGGTCGCAGGTTCGAGTCCTGTCTCCCCGACCAAAAAATTTCATCCTTACACCAGAAGCACAAATACAGGAAAATTTCCCCCCTTAATTATTTTATCTTGATTTTTATTTTTTCCCATATAAATTCAATTAATGCATTATTATAGCTTTCCGTCTTTGTATGAACTGGCTTTTAAGCTTCCACCTCTTTTATTATGGCGAAAAAAGAGCCTTAAAGCGCTTACGAAAACACTTGCGGAACTAAAAAATACCCATTCCCCAAAAACAATATTAGATGTTGGCTGCGGAGCAGGAGTTCTGACTAAAACACTCAGAAAAATATACCCCGGCGCTGAAATATTGGGCATAGACAAATCCAACGATATGATTGGATTTGCTCATAAAAAACATAACAAAATAGCAAAATTTAAGCAAGCAGATTTCCTTGCTTATGAAGGTAAACACGATTTGCTCGTTTCTTTTTATAGCTTTTGTTTTTTTCCACTGAATGAAGGCGTCGAAAAAATTAAACATATTATAGGGCAAAAAGGCAAGTGTATTATCGTAACCTGCGGCAAAGCAGCTTTCAGCGTTCCGCATAAATTCCTATTGAAAAAAATCACAGGTTCACAAATAGGACTTTATTCACCCGAAGACTTTAAAAAATTATTACCGTCATCAGAATTTGAGGTAAGTTCCAAAATTATCAGCAAAACAGAAGGTAGTTTTGTTCTGGTTATATCTGCTAAAAACAAATGATAGATAATTATTTTCTTACAAATAAAATTCGTATAGTTCTAAGTTTACTTACCTCTTTTTTACTGCTTTTTTCTTTTTATTTTGCACCTTTTATCATTTTTGTAAGTTTTATACCTTTACTCTTTGCCTGTCTTTATGAATCTCCGTCTCACAGGAATGCTTTTAAATATAGTTTCATATCGGGTGGAATATTTGCAGCAGGATTGCTTTACTGGATATTATTTCTTGATGCTCCAATAAAAGCATGGTTGTGGCTGGGCGTTTTTTTACTTTTTATCTATTTTGGACTGGTTTTCGGAGTAACTCTCTGGATAATACGCCACTTGCACAAAAAAAGCGTACTCCTTATTCCGATTGTGTGGACAGCTATAGAATTCTTGCGTTCATTAACTAACGACGTGGGCTTCCCTTGGGGCAGTATGGGTTACACGATTATTTCTTACCTTCCTCTTATTCAATCTGCAGAATTCGCCGGATTACCCGGAATAACATTTTTCATATTACTAATAAACGCTCTTTTGTTCTACGCTATAAGTAAACGTAAAATTAAATATATCTATTTATCGCTTGCTGTTTTTGGAATCGTATGTTTACAAGGCATTGTTTCATTAAAAACAATTTCTTATCCTGCCAAATTAAGAGTAGGCATTATACAACCAAATTTTATGCCTGAATTAAAACAAAGCGAAGATTTTTATTATAGGATGAATGTGCTTTACAAACTAAGTAAAACTGCAGGAAAATGCGATTTACTCGTTTGGCCTGAATCGGCAGTGCCGGGATATTTTAATCTGGATAATGCGGAAACTGATGTAACTAAACTTGTATCTTCATTGAATATTCCCATAGTTTTCGGAAGCGGAAGATATACTTCCGATAATGTATATAACTCGTCTTTTCTAATGACTCCCGCAGGACTTAATGGATTTTATGACAAACAATATCTAGTTCCCTTTGGCGAAAGATTACCTTTTGATAACGTTTTTCCCCGTTTAAGGAAATTAGGTTTCGGACAGGGCGACTATGCTCCGGGCAACGAATATAAAATATTTGAACTCCCCGATAAAACACCATTTTCAGTACTGATATGTTTTGAATCAATCTTTCCACGTGTATCAAGAAGGTTTGTCCGTGAAGGAGCAAAGTTCCTCGTAAATATAACAAATGACTGTTGGTTCGGAAGAACCGTAGCCCCTTACCAACACGCCCAACAGGGAATATTAAGAGCAGTAGAATACCGCATTCCAATAATAAGATGCGCTAATACGGGAATCTCTTACTTTGTAACACCAACCGGAGAATTAAAACAACGAACTGCTATTTTTACTCAACGCGTAATTGTGGAAAACATATCTTTACGTGAAGGACTTACGTTTTATGCCAAATTCGGTGATTGGTTTGCCTGGTTATGCGTAATAGTTATGTTTCTTCTAATACTTTATTCTAAAATACGTATTCCCCGAAAATCACAAAATAAATAAAAAATTATCTGTTCTTCAATAAATGTTTCACTTCTTCAAGAAATTCGCTGGTGTCTTTAAAGGAGCGGTACACAGAGGCAAATCTTATATAGGTTACATCATCCAATTTTTTAAGTCTTTTCATTACTTCTTCACCTATTATTTTAGATTCTATTTCCTTTTTCCCTAAATCCTCAATCGCCAATATCACTTCATCTATAAGTTGTTCCAGCGTATCTACGGAAATAGGTCTTTTACTAGAGGCTATATTTATCCCCTGAGTCAATTTCTGGCGGTCAAAAGGTTCTCTTCTGCCATCTCTTTTTATTACCGTAAGAGGAATTTTCTCTATGTACTCATGAGTTGTATACCTTTTACTGCACTTAAGACATTCTCTTCGTCTCCTGACCGAGCTTCCATCTTTACCCGTTCTTGAGTCAATAACTTTATCCTCTTCGGAACTACAGTATGGACATTTCATTTCTTTACCGAGACTAAGATTACTTTCTTTGTACCCATAATCTTATCATTCATTATAAACTTAACAAAATATATTCCTCTAGTCAAATTATTATTTTCTAATTTCATAAAATATGTTCCTTTTTCTTTTTCTTCGTTAACCAACACTTTTGACAATCTACCAACACAATTATATATTTTTATGGAAACGGTACTCTTAAAAGGCACACTATAACTTATTTTTGATAACTGATTAAAAGGATTCGGAGTTATGGATAATTCCGGATATAATTTTTCATTATTTTCACTTATTTCCGGTTTTACGCTAATGCTAACAATTGTGGGTTGCAAACAAGGATTTCCAAGAGTATCTTTAACAACATAAGAATCAGGATATACGGTATCTCCCAGAGTAATTGTTGGATAATATCCTTCGCCGCTACCAATTCTTAACGTAGATAAAGGAATTTTTAACAATGAAGGGGTTATCCATTCCCCCGGAGCTTTTATAATGCCTCTTCCGGTATCACTTCTCCATGAATGGTTATTATTTAATCTAAAAATACTATCAATATTTGAGGAATTAACCGAAAACTGATCAATATATTTATTAAAATAAATAAGAACATAACTGTTCCATTTTACGGAAGAGTCACTTAGAATAATAGAATCTATAATAGGTTCTTCTATGTCTATACTATACTTTATGTAAATTTCTGACAAATTCGGACTTTTATAACCATTATTAGTCTTTAAGTTTACTTTGTATTGAATGTATCTATCACCATTTTTAGCTCCATCATATTTTGTAGGGTTAGAATCATTAGAAACATTATTGCCCCAATTACCAAGGGAATCAGGGTATTTAGATGACCGGACTTTGACTTTCATACTATCTCCGATATTACAAGTATAGTGAATATTTATAAATTTTAGACTGTTATTTATTCTGGGTAAAGTATCAAACGCATCATAAACGGAAGAAACCAGCCATCCTGAATCTGCATACCCCGAAACAAAACAAACAGTCGTGTCCCCGCCTATAACCATAAAACCTTCATTTGATTGAGTCATAGCAAGTATTCTTGTAGGCAAAGCACCTGTCGGATATTCAAAAACCGTATCCCAACTTATTCCTTCATCTTTAGTACTAAATACCATTCCTTTAGCCGTCTTCAACGCCCCACGACATTCCCCCGCAGTATAAACTTCCCCCATAGAATTGCATAAAATAGAATAAAAATCAGCTGTCTGCCATGGCGACGGTATTTCCTGCCAGGAGGTCCCAAAATTAGAAGACTCAAATATCTTTCCATTATACCCCGTACTAACATATAAGTTATGTTTATAATCCTCTGCGATCGAATAAACTGCCTCAACACCGGTAAAAGTGTTTACTATTGTCCAATCCCTGCCATCTACCGATTTGTATATCTGTCCCTGCCCGATTGAAGATTGTGTACACGCATAAAGAAAACCGTTAATAGGTTTAATATTATATATATTAATAGTCCCCGGAATTCTGCTGGTATCAAGCGGATCCCATGTTAGACCATTAGTCTTTGACCAGTATATTTTTCCACTTTCCAGCCCGGCATATACCCAGCTGCCATCATTACATAATGTCTGAACTTTGTACCCTGTCGCAATTTTCGATGTGGCAACCGTATCTTGTAATAAAAGTATATCTCCCCGTTCAGTCCCCACAACAAGATTTCCACTTGACAGTTTCAGCATTGACAGTACTTGCCCGGGGTTCCACGCATATTTAAACACTCTGTTGAATATAATACTGTCCCCGTAGTTTCCTAATTTAATTACTCTTGTGCTGTCAACTCCACAACCTAAATATATTATTCCGTTGTTTTCGGTTTGAATGGCGTTTACCTGGTAAATAGGCAGTTCTTTTGAAGCCTTCCATACTCCAGAAGGTGTATATAATTTTAAATTCCCTTTCGTAGTTCTTCCGTCTATTAAATCAAAATCAAAATATGATGAAGTATCTACCCATTCGATGTGACCGCTATCTCCACTCCAGTCAGTCTGTACAAAATACCCCGTTAACTGAACAACAAAATAAATTATGAGCATAAATTATATATTAATTTCGTTACTACAAGATCAGGTTCTCCCTTGCCTGTTTTAATTGCAAATTCAGCATCAAATATCTTTGCAAGTGCATTAACCAAACTTTCTTCCTCCCATAAATTAGCTTCTCCCCTTATATAATAGAACTTTCCTTCTTTACACTCTTCAGGATGAATTTTTAGTTTTAACAGGTTCTCAAAATATTTATAAATTTCCCATAAAACCCCATTCGCTTTTTCCCCGCCTGATTTTTCTCTTAAATTAAGCAATAATTCCAATGTCTCTATTGCTTTCGTTCGTTCTCTTTTGCCTATTAAACGAGTTAAGTTATATATCGAGCCTTCAAGACTATACGATTGCATCGCTTCTACATCACTTAGCTTTATCTCTTTTGAAGGCGCAACAAAACTAATAATCTTATCTATTTCCGTTCTTAACATATTCAAATCATTTCCAAAAATCTCCTGTAGAAGCACTATTCCTTCTTTTTCCATTATAACTTTTTCATTTCTAAGTTTCCTTTTAATCGTATCCCCTATATCATTTCCACCTAATTTCTTAAATTCACAGGTTGTAATATTACTAAATGATAATTCTTTTTTAGGTTTGTACTTTAATTTATTTTTAGGCAGTGGCTCGGCAACTATTACCAGAACCCCGGAAAATGATGGTTTATCAAGATAAGATTGAATCTTAGATGTAATTCCTGCATATTCTTTTTCAAGCATTACTTCGGCTCCCCTAACTATTAGTAAACGTTTTTTAGAACCGAAAGGCATAAGCCATAACCATGAAAGCATATCCTCATTCATTTCGTCCCCGTAAGTAAGAAGCCTGTCTATAGAACGAAAATCAGGTTTTACAAGCTGCTTTTCTATGTATTCTACAAATTTTGTTTTTGAAAAACCGTCATCGCCTGTAATCAGATATGCGGATTTTATCTCTTTTTGTAGTTCGGTTATGTAAGACTCGTAGGAATTTTTCTTCGATGGATAGCTCATCTCTAAGTTTTTACAGTATCCCAGTTGGCTTTATGCTCCTCTATGAAATTAACATCAAAGTTACCATCAATGAAATCTTTTTCTTTTATTATATTCTGGTGAAATGCAACAGTAGTATAAATACCTTCGACCAAAAACTCGCTTAACGCGCGTTCCAATCTCTTTATACACTGGAAACGAGTTTCATCATAAGCAATAAGCTTAGCAATTAAAGAATCATAATCCGGAGGTATGTCATACCCACTATATATGTGGGTTTCTATACGAATACCGGGTCCACCGGGAATATAAAGCGCTTTAATTTTACCGGGACAGGGTCTAAATCCGTTTAACGGATCTTCTGCGTTAATTCTACATTCTATGGCATGCCCTTTAATTTTAACGTCCGATTGTTTAAGAGTTAATTTATCTTCCATTGCAATTTTTAATTGCTCTTTCACAATATCAATCCCAGTTACCATCTCGGTAACGGGATGCTCAACCTGGATTCTTGCATTTATTTCCATAAAATAAAAATTTCCCTGTTTGTCACGCAAAAACTCAAGAGTCCCGGCTGAACTGTAATTAATTGCTTTAGCTAATTTAACGGCATATGCGCCTAACTTTACGCGGTCTGCATCATTAACTACAGGCGAAGGCGCCTCCTCTATTAACTTTTGATGTCTTCTCTGGATAGAACATTCTCTTTCACCAAGCCATATAGCTTCCCCATCCGCCGCAAGAATCTGCACTTCAATGTGTCTTGGATTTTCAAGATATTTTTCAATATATATTTTGTCATCTCCAAATGCTAATTTTGCTTCTTGTTTCGCCATTAAAAATAATTTTTGTAAGTCATCGCTATTGGTTACAACTCTCATTCCCCTGCCACCGCCCCCAAGTGCCGCTTTTATTATAATGGGATAACCCGTATTGTTCGCAATTTCAAAAGCTTCTTCTATGGATTTTACAGGATCAGCAGTCCCGGGAATAACAGGTATGCCGATTTCTTTTGCAACTCTCTTAGCATTGACTTTATCCCCCGATGCCATAATTGCATCCGGGGAAGGACCTATGAATTTAAACCCATTTTCTTCACAAATTTCCGCAAATCGAGCACTTTCAGCTAAAAATCCATACCCGGGATGCACTCCATCTACACCCGTTAACTCACACACACTGATTATATTGGGAATGGATAAATAAGATAATGCTGATGCAGATGGCCCTACACATACAGATTCATCCGCAAATTTCGTATGAAGCGAATTTGAATCACGTTCCGAGTAAATCGCTACAGTTTTTATGCCTAATTCCTTACAAGCTCTGATGATTCTGATAGCAATTTCACCACGGTTGGCAATAAGTATTTTTTTCAGCATTCTAACATAAATAAAGGTTGTCCATATTCGACTGGCTTGCCATTCTCTACAAGTATTTCACGCACTACACCTGACACTTCAGCTTCTATTTCATTCATTACTTTCATCGCTTCAAGAATACACACTACTTTGCCTGTGGTAACTCTATCGCCGACCTCTATATAAGGTTTCGCTCCGGGCGAAGAAGCACGGTAAAATGTACCTATAATAGGCGCATTTATGGAAACGAAGTTCTTTTGTGGCTCTGCGGTTTTAGGAGGTTGAGGTGCAGGCTGAGCCGCAGAATTCATAACCGACTCGTTCGGTGTCTCCACCTTTTCTAATGGCTCAGGGATTACCGCACTAATTTGAGGTGCTTCCGGGACTTTTACTTCTTTTTCTACTCTTCCCTGGACAACTTTAGTATCTGCTCTTTTCTTTGTAACGCGGACAGTTCTACCTAAAAAGCCTTTTATCTCGATTTCCTCTACATTACTCTCCTCAAGCATTTTTATAAGTTTCTTAAGTTCGTTTAGTTGCATGTTTTATCCCCTGAATCCTACTTCTTTATGTTCATCTATATTAATTTTTATTTCGCCAAACTGTTTTTCATACTTTTCTATGTTATCTTTTAATGTATGCATAAGAGCTTTTGCATGCGAAGGAGTTAATATGATTCTTGAATAAACTTTAGCTTTTTTAAGTCCTGGTAAAATTCTCGTAAAATCAATAATAAATTCCGAAGGAGAATGTGAGACAATTGCTAAATTTGAATATGTCCCCTGACCCGACTCTTCACTAAGCTCTACTTGAATTTGTTGCCCAATTGGTTGCTGTGGTTCCATTATTTTTTAGTCTAATATATTATATCCCTATTGTCAACCAAAAATTTGCCAGACCTTAGACTTTATCGCTTAGGGCTTGTTATGCATCCCTGCAAAACTGAAAAACCCTGTCTATCTTCCCATTTGTCATTCCCCCGAAAGTCAAAGATCCCGCTTTGGCGGTGGTGGGAATCCATTGTTTTTTCTTTTACTTTAAACTATCTTGTTCGTATAATCTGCCTGTCTAACAGCTCGCCTACCGATTTTTTAAGCAGGTCTGTTTGGTATATCCTGTTTATATGTATATTTGATAATATTTGATATTTAATATTTTTGATTTTTAATTTATCCTCTTACCTCACCAACGTAATCTTCTTGCTTATCCGCCTATCTCCCACCTGCAGCACGGCAAAATATATTCCTGAACTCAGAGTCCTAATGTCAGTTTTTGAATTATAACTGCCACTCATCTTAGAATCATTAATAAGAGTCTTTGCCTCTCTTCCACTTGCGTCATACATTTTTAAAGTAACATTCTTGGCATCCGGTATATTAAAACTTATACCTGCAAACCTTGTAGTCGGATTGCTTGAAACTTTAAAATTAAACTCGGAATTATTCATTTCCTCAATTGCAGGGGCAGCAACAGTAAGAGTAACTGGCACGGCTAACGGATCTTTATCTGTATCCGTTGATCTTATCAGCAAAGTATCATAATACGTTCCCTTGGGAAGTGATGCCTGAACTATAACCGTAACTCCATTGGAACTGCCAATCGCTACATTAAAAACTTTCGGGGATACAGACTTAATCCAACTCTGCTTATACGTAATATCCGTAACATATAAAGCCCCGGTCGCAGAAGATGAATTATAAACGGTTAACATTCCTGTATCAGCAGGACTACCGCCGCTCATTGCCGATTCAACTGCTTTCTGAAGATTTGGTTTGCCATATCCGTAATACTTATCCCAACCTGCAGTTCCTAAGTCAGTCGCCGTATTAATTAGTATATCTCTTACTTCCGCATTTGTTAACGATGGATTTGCCGACCAAACAAGCGCTGCTCCACCCGCAACCTGTGGACATGCCATAGACGTTCCTGCTAACTGGTTAAGACTCCCATCCGGGAAATAAGAGGCTATCCCCATACCGGGCGCAACAAACTTCAATGCCGAACCATAATTACTCTGTGAGTCCCGAACATCATCGGAAGCTATATTGCCTACTGCTATAACTCCATTATACCCTGCTGGATATGCAACAGGCTCTACCCCATTATTCCCGGATGCCGCAAAAAGGAGACACCCCGCATTCCATGCATTTATACATTTAGTTGCAATAAAAGCATAAGAAGAAGTTCCACCCATACTCATAGATAATATCTTTACACCATTATCTATACACCATTGTATTCCATCAGCAAGCGCTGCAAGATCCCCGCCACCTGCTTCCATTACCCTCACTGAATAAAGTCGTGAATTTGAATACCCGGCAATACCTGTACTATTATTAACTGTAGCCATTGCTATACCCGAACAATGTGTTCCGTGATATTCATTTGTTAGGTCATTCGGTTTGGGGTCACTATCGTCATTCCATGTATCGTATCCCTTAACAGTACCATATCTGGGACTTAAATCGGTAAGACTATATTGCGACCCATTATCAACTATTGCTAAAGAAATAGCATCACTCCCCCATCCATATTCCCAAGCCTCCGGCGCCTTCAAACTCCGCTTATCCCATTGATATGAAGCAAAATACGGGTCGTTCGGATTCTTGAAAGGTCTGGTTATACCATTTGGTTCTGCACTACTCACATTCGGTCTCGCTAACATACGCCTTACAAAAGCTTTTTCTTCTGCTATATCACCACTTACCTTAACAAGGATAAAATTATCTCCCATATTTTTATTTTTTACGGTTATACCTTTTTCTGCAATTCCAAGCTGACTTAAAGTCGCCTTCTTTACATCAACAGTATTCTTATATCCAATTATTACCTCACCAGGCACGATATCTTTCCAATAAGCATCGTCTTCTATATTTACTTTACAAACGGTCGGAGCCAATAATTGCATCCCCTTCGCTGAACTACTGTCTATTTGAAACGCTAGAGAAGTAGGAGATACACTAATTTCTCCCGCTGATGGATAATTAACTGCTGCTGCATGATAATAATCCGCGTTCTCGCCATACCAGTTTACGCTATCTTTAGACCTGTATCCACTCGTCCCAGCAACGGTAAGAATAGTATCTACAGATGATGTAGGATAAAGCGTATCCATTTCGTAATTTCCTACCCAGAAAGGTCCCGTTACATATATTGGAGGATTTATACTATACCAATTATAACTTACCTGCTGTGCTGTAGTAGACGTAGCTGTAACTCTTGCTTTATAAAGGACTGTTCCGGGAGCTTCACTTGCATTATCCCAAATAAAAACACTACACTGTTTTGATGAATTCGTGTATCTGGATGAAACACCGTGACATATCGCAAAGACGGAACATCCCGCCGCAGGCGTAAGTTGCGTTGCCTCATATTCTACTCTATATTTATATGACCATCCTACCTTAAAAGCATCCCATACGGGATGCAAAGTATCAACAACCCCTTTAGTGCCACCAAATTTCATAGGCTTATATGCACTCGCAGGAGTAAGTATCGTAGTCTTTTCTGCATTTACTAACATAGGACAAATTACTAATAAAAACGTAATAGACATTATTTTACGCATCATACCCCCTATTTTCCCATTCATCATTTTTAAAATAATATATTGTATTTATGATACTTTTTTAATAATTTGTCAAGTGGCTATGTTATTTTATGATATTTTTTTGTGTTTTCTATTTTTTTATATCCAAACTTTTAACCTATATAACCCAATATAGTATAAAAAATAAAAACTTGGAACTTTTCTAACATTATTTATATCTAAATTGGAAGAAGGATCTGAAATACCAGATAAAAACAAAACAATTAAGATTATATAAAGAAAAAACTTATGATAAAAAGCCTGCCAACATATTGGCGGAAAAGGGCGGGGAGATGATAAGCGTAACAAAATACATTATAGGGACGATGTTTCTTGTAACAAATATAAGTTTTTGTATGGCACAAGGCAACAAAGAATACTGCATTGGGAAAACTCTTTCTCCTCAGTATTACAGCCTTGCTGCAAAAGATTCCGGATATAATATGGACCAAACCCTTTCGGATGGAGCACAGAGAAACACAATCGCTTTTGATGGTTTGGCTTTTCTTACCGGAAGCTTAGGTTCGCAGTCTTTTCTTCCTCCCGGGAAAGTAGCGGATTTCTCCGGATTTCAGTACTTGCGTGACAACGACCCTACCAGTATGGGACACAATACGGCATTTGTAACAATAATTTCCAACAATGTTCTCCATATTCTAACCGCGGGACAGATTAATACTCTGATAGCAAGCGCCCAAAACCAGGCAAGTCTTATTAATGACTATGCATATTTCAGATTTCCTATGATGAAGGCGTTCCGTCGCCTTTTAGATGGAGACGTGCCTGTAGGAAGTAAAGGATTGAATAAAAGTGTGGTTATGGAGTATTCGGGACAATTATACCGCATTGATGGACAAATCAGTTACAATCGTGAAAAATTATTTGGAGAAATTTTAAATTCTATGACAATAGGACAAAAGGCAGCGCTGGATAATTTGAAAACTTTTGGCCGGATAGGTAAGTGGGATAGCACTCTTATAAATCCTGTAGACACTTTACATCTTCCTCGTGAGATAGGCCAAGGCTTAATGACCTATGCAACTGAGATGTACAGCTGGTATGCAGGTTCTGTTGATGCAGACGTTTATTTTTGTCCGGAACGGCAGGGAGATTGCTTTGGGGGATTTTACTTAAAAGACTGGCCGGCTATGGGTAATCCAAACTACAGTATAAACGAACAATTGACGGCAACGACAGGACAGGATTTTCTGTCGGTTCTTAATGGTTCGCAGGCTCCTCTGGTAACAGGACTGGTAGATACTCAGAAAGTTGATTCATTTTTGTACCATATTGTTGATAGAAGACATGACATATCCGTAGAATTAAGAAAATTTATGACAGTAGGAATTGCTGACAGCGATACGGTATTGAATTTATCTGAAAAGTATGGGGAGCTGGATGGAGCACTTTGTTATTATTATGCGACTTATTTTACCAAAGTGTGGGAAACTCTTGACAGCACGCAGAAGCAGAAAATAAAAGCTATAGCTGATTCCCTTGGCTATTTACCGCCTCCATCAAATGTGGCGTTTTTGTACTCTGATTCAACAAGTATGCCTTCTATCGGAAACACAGATTCCTTTTTTGTATTAGCCGCCGTAGAGGAACAAAAAACCGGAATGTCTAAAAGTATAATGTTGAACCAAAATTACCCAAACCCGTCAAAATATGGGATTTCTATTGAGTATCAGATACCAAAGGAAAGTTATGTCTCCCTTTGTGTTTATGATAAAGCCGGAATTTTAGTGAAAACAGTAATTACTGGAAATTTAACCCCGGGCAGTTACACGGCTACATGGGACAGGATGAATACGCAGAATAAAAGAGTCCCCTCAGGTATATATTTCTATAGGTTAAAAACCGATAGTAATACCCTTACTAAGAAAATGATTTTGTTAGACTAACTAATGCATACGGCTTCCAATTCTAAAAAAATTCCTATCTTGACAAACAACCATTTTTCTTATACTAATACTCTAATGTTGAAAAGTTATTTTCTCCTATCTGTTTTTTTCTTAGTCGTATTGTTAACAGGTTGTAAAAGCAGAGATACTGAATCTCCCGAAGTAATTATAACCTATCCGCCAAACAACATATATATAGAAGACACTCTCGCAATAAAAGCAGAAGCGATTGATAATATAAAAATTAAAAGAGTTGAATTCTATATAGATGGCGACCTTTTCTCAACCGATACAACTGCCCCTTATTCCTCTATTCGCTCCGCGAACAGTAATTCTAGTGCCCATACTATCTTCGCCAAAGCTTACGACAACGAAGACAATTACGGGCTTTCCGATGTAGTTACCGTCTATCTTTTGGATACCACAGATACCGAATCACCTATGATTGCGATAACAACCCCCGCATCCGGAGCTGTCGTAACCGGTACGGTTGAAGTTAAAACCGAGACATCAGACAACAAAGATGTATCAAAAGTCGTATTTTATGTCGACGGAGACTCTATGTCCACATCCACGACCAAGCCTTTTACATATTTATGGGATACTATGCCTCTACCCAACAACTCCTACACCATATTGGCAAAAGCTTATGACCCAAGTAACAATTGGGCAAACTCAATGGTTACGGTAAGAGTTCTGCATTAATGTTTATCCATTTTTTAATAACCCTACTCTCTCCACAGTTTTATTTTACTCACAGTAATATTCGCGCATTCCCGGACACATCAATGAATATCTCGGGTAACTCAATTTCTACCTACTGGACAATGGATTATAAAAAAAACTATTTCTCATTTACTTATGATAATTACTCGGAAAACTGGCAACCAAAAGTTTTTAGGCAAGATATGTTCTCATTGGGATATAGCAGAGAAATACTACATTTAATGGGAATAAGAATTGTCGGATTCCATATATTGGATTCATACGAAAATACCTCTACAACTCTCAGTACCCGTCTGCTTTATGGTTATAATCCAATTTACACACTTGGGTATGCATTCTCCTGCTATATAAGGCAATATTGGGATGGAAAAATATCTTATGCCGTACACCGGATCAATCCTGAACTCAGATTCTTACTCTATAAAAAAATATGGATTATGCCGGGAGTTTCTTACACAATTGCAGAAAGTGAAAAATATTTTTCTTTCCCTCTTACCGTATCTTCAAATATACTGTATGATGGAAGTTTCTGGACAAAATTCAATATGGAAATAAACGCAGCTTATGGAAAAGGTTTTTACAACGTAGATGACAGGCTCTTAATAATTAATAACCGCCCCGATATAGAAAAAATGAAAATCGCAGGAAAAATTAAATATGACTTCAATAAAAGAATCCAATTAATAGGTGTTGGCGGAAAAGATGTTTTCGAGATATACGATATAACCTACTGTTCAATAGGGTTAAAAATTAACATTTGACATTTATGGAACTTTTTCTACAGAATATGTATCTAACTATAAAAAGGAGGAAAATATGTTAAAAAAATCTATTGCTGTTTGTTGTTTGCTTTTTACTTCATTTGTAACCTATGCCCAGAATTCTGTAAAAGTAACTATTGAATACAAAGAAGGCATTCCTGCCAGTATATTAGTATCGGGCGTTGTTGATAAAAACGAATGGCTGGGAGTTTCTTTATACCCCGCAACAGTCACAGATGCAACAAAAGAAGGCCACCATATAACAAGAGAAATCAAAAAGGGTAATTTCATAGAAGCTTTTGCAATTGACAATAAACTCGCATCCCAATACGGATCATCTTACGAAATAGCACTATGGAGTAAGAAAATAGAGAAAAAAGACTGCACAATACAAGATTGCTACTGGTGCCAACAAAGAGGTTACCATCTCGAAGATGCTGCTTTCTACCAGACAGGATATTTTAATACTATTAAAAATGTAAAATAAGGAGGGTTTATGGGCACTAATGACAATTTCAAAAGACTCGCTATGAGTGAAAATGGGTTCTTATTTGACCCGCAAACCGGTCACAGTTACACGGTTAATGAAATTAGTATGGAAATCCTGAGCTGTTTAAAAAAAGGAATGGATGAACCGGGAATAATTAAACATATTATGGATAACTATGATGTCACAGAAGACCAGATAAAAAGAGATTATAACTCTTTTATCGTTAAATTAAAACAATACAGTTTATATGAAGAAACCGATAAAGAGTTAGCCAAAAAATTTAAAAAATAAAATGACTATCCCAAAAGAACTTGTAATTGCAGTAACTGGTTTAAATGCAGGTGAAAACCCGCAACCCGGCGTCCCTGTTATCAGATCTCTTAGAAAAGCAGGATTTACGGGTAAAATAATAGGTCTTGTTTATGATTCTTTTGAATCCGGAATTTATGCGCCGGATATGGCAGATGAAGTTTATGAAATGCCTTATCCTTCGGAAGGCGCTGAAGCAATAATGGCAAGGCTTGAATACATAATGAGCGTACACACAAAAATAGACGTTCTTGTCCCAACCCTTGACTCCGAATTATTACCTTATATCAGCATCGAGAATAAACTGAAATCTTATGGGATAAAAATGTACCTCCCCACAAGAGAACAATTTATGATGCGGGATAAAACAGAACTCGGGAAATTGAACGAAAAATTCGGCATACTAACTCCTAAAGTTTTACTAATAAACGATACCGCACAAGCTTATAAAATTCCGGGAAAAATGACACTGCCTGTTATGGTAAAAGGTCGATTCTACGAAGCTTATAAAGCCCATAATACGGAAGAAATCACAAAATATTTTAACTCCCTGCGGGCCAAATGGGGATTACCTATTATAATCCAGGAATTTCTTGCAGGCGAAGAATATAATGTATCTGCAATCGGAGACGGAAAAGGAAATATTGTATGCAGTATTCCTATCAAAAAAACCGTTGTAACCGAAAAAGGAAAAGGCTTTGCTGCTGTTGTTATTAAAGATGCTACACTGGACAAATTTACAAAAAATATAATGAAAAGTCTCAAATGGCGCGGTCCTTTGGAACTCGAAATATTAAAATCCAATAAAGACAAACAATATTACTTGCTGGAAATAAATCCACGCCTTCCCGCATGGATAGGTCTCGCTATAGGAGCAGGCCAAAATATTCCTGAAATACTTGTAAAACTTGCACTTGGCGAAAAAATCACCCCGTTAAAAAAATATACTGTAGGTAAAATATTTGTCCGACATAGCGAGGATATAATATTGGACATTGCTACAATGGGCGAACTAACTTCCATAGGAGAACTACACGATTTAAGAACAAAACCGGTAACTAAAAGAAAAAGCAAATTTATGGACAATTAAGGAGGCTAATTATGGCTAAAAAATCTTATTACGCACCGACTATTGAGAGAAAAGTTGCAGGTGCACCAGGAAAATTCGCAACCAGTGTCCCTTCCTACCAGGATAATATAGATGACATCCCAATAAAAGCACTAATTGAGAACTACGGCTCTCCTTTATTTGTATTCTCGGAAAAATCTATCAGATGGAAATTCAAAGAAGCACAAAGGGCATTTAGCCTTCATTATCCTAATGTCAAATTCGGATGGTCATACAAAACAAATTATCTTCAGGCAATTTGTGCCACATTCCATCAGGAAGGTGCATGGGCAGAAGTAGTTAGTGGAATGGAATACGAAAGAGCCAGATTACTCGGAATACCCGGTAAAAAAATTATATTCAATGGACCAAGCAAAACTAAAAACGACTTACTAAAAGCAGTTTCTGAAGAGGCAACTATAAATATTGATCACCTCGATGAACTATTTTTACTTGAAGAAATAGCCGTAGAACTCCGCAAAAAACCACGCGTAGGGGTACGCGTAAATATGGATACCGGAATTTACCCGCAGTGGAGCAGATTCGGCTTTAATTACGAAAACAGAGAAGCATACAGGGCAGTTCAGAGAATCGTAACCGGAAATAAACTTGAACTCATAGGGTTACACACACATATAGGAACTTTTATATTGGAACCAAACGCTTATTACATAGCCGCTGCAAAACTACTTAATTTGGCCGGTTATATTGAAACTGATTTTGGAATTACTGTACAATTCATAGACCTTGGAGGCGGAATCGCTTCAAATAATACCTTATGTGAACAATATTTACCCGGGGATATAGCTTCACCCAATATAGAACAATATGCTGAAGCCGTTGGAAAAGCTTTTAACGAATCGCCTTTCTGCAGAAAAAACCAGCCTACCCTATTCCTTGAAACAGGAAGAGCATTAATAGATGAAGCGGGTTATTTAGTATCTTCCGTTATAGGTAAAAAAACTCTTGTTGATGGACAAAAAGCATTAATATTGGATGCGGGCGTTAATATATTGTACACATCTAACTGGTACAAACATAAATTTACTCCTGCACAACCAATCACGGGAACAATAGAAAATACGGTAATCTATGGACCATTATGTATGAATATTGACGTTATGAGACAGGGCATAAGATTTCCTGACTTAAAAATCGGAGATGCTGTCATCATATCTCCTGTAGGCGCATACAATGTGACTCAGTGGATGCAGTTTATCACTTATCGTCCGAATGTTGTACTTATTACCGTAAACGGCGATGTTGAAATAATACGCGAAAAAGAAACTTTGAAAGACATACTTCACAAAGAAAAATTGCCAAAACACTTAAACCTGTCATAATATCCGAATAGAGAATCACTCTTATTAGCTTTAGCTATGGATAAAAATATAAAACTCAATTCGTTACTTCCTATTACCAACTCTTTTTTGCATTCTTATTCTATTATCTTATTCTCAAACAATCGCTGGCTTGGACTCATATTACTATTGGCAACTCTAAATGCTCCTCTTGTAGGTCTTTGCGGAGTAATCGGAACAATCACAGCCATTCTTATCGCAAGATTATTGAATTTTACTCCCCCGAACGATAATTCAGGATTCCAGAGCTTCAACAGTTTGCTCGTGTCTTTAGGAATAGGCTATTTTTACCCGGGCACAGCAAGTGAAAGCTGGCTGTTTTTATTGTTTTTTATTATCCTGAGTTCAATTATCACAACTATGTTATCAATATCGCTCTCCCAGTTTTTTCGTTCACAATTGGCATTACCTTCTTTAAGCGTTCCTTTTATCATTATGGCTGTTTTAACCTGCTTATTCTATAATGAAATTCAAAGTTCCTTATCAAATCAGAATGTCCATCGCCTTTTAATTAATTGGAATCCTGCTTTACAAGGCTGGGTTTCCATATATCTCAAAAGCATAGGTGGTATCTTTTTCCAGCCAAATATTATAGGAGGAATGCTTATAGCGCTGGCAATTCTACTACATTCAAGAATCGCTTTTCTCCTTTCTTTAATAGGATTTGCAATGGGGTACTTGTTTTTACTCAACACCTCTTTCAACGAATTATCAATCATAATGGCAGGTTTTAATTTTATTTTAACTGCAATAGCCATAGGCGGAGTATTTTTTGTACCTTCTGTTTCATCTTTTATAATCGCAGCTATTACAAGCTGCGCAGGTGCATTCATAGGACTTTCTCTTGAGTATGTATTTGATGTTTTTAACATCCCGGTTTTAGCTATTCCTTTTAATTTTATCGTCCTTACCTTAATTTATGCATTCAGACTGCGAACTAAAAATTTACACCCTTATCTTATTGATTTTTTCTCCAATACACCGGAAGAAAGTCTTGAGTATTACCATTCAAAAATCATAAAAATATCTGAAGAAGGATTATACCCGGTTTACCTTCCATTTAATGGAGAATGGACGGTTACACAGGGATACAACGATGAACCGACTCACAAATTACAGTGGGCTTATGCCTGGGATTTTGAAGTGCTGGACGAAAATAAATCAAAATTCAAAAATTCGGGCGGGGAACAAAAAGACTTCTATTGTTTTGATAAACCTGTTATTGCACCCATAAACGGCACTGTAGTAAAAATAATAAACAACATAGACGATAACCCGATAAACCACCTAAACACTAAAGACAATTGGGGGAACTTAATTGTTCTTCAATATGCACCAAATATATTTGCATTGCTGTGTCACTTAAAAAAAGGCAGTATCAAAGTAGTAGTCGGACAATACGTGAAAACAGGCGAGATAATAGCGCAATGCGGGAATTCAGGACGCTCTGCCATTCCTCATTTACACCTGCAATTACAAACGACTTCTGAACCAGGTTCTCCTACAATTAAAGCCAATATCGTTAATTTCATAATTAAAAATACTTCCGATTTTATGCACTCCGGAATACCTAAAAAAGATGATACTGTCGTATCTCTGAAACCACAATTAAGATTACAGGATATGCTGAAATTCAATTTGAATAATACTTATATGTTTAAAGTAACGGATTATTCGGGAAAAGATGAAAAAACCTTTGATGAAAAATGGACTATAAAAGTAGATTTATGGGGCAATTTTTCTATCACCTCGAATAAAGAAAACACCTCAAATTTCACAATTTATAACGGCGTCTTTAGCCTATTGAATTTCAAAGGAACACATAATACGGCACTTTATACATTAAACCTAGCTTTTTCAAGATTCCCTTATGTTGAAGAAAAAACAATTAACTGGAGCAAAAAACTTCCTATAAATTTACTTTTTTCTCATTTCTTAAAATCAGTTATAAACTTCTTCAGTTTTATAATTCCGCCACCTGAACTTATCGGGAAATACACTGCTGCTCACAAAACAAATGGAGACATACATATAGACGGAAGAATCAGCATATTTTTCGGAAAACGCACATCTCAAAAATATAATACTAGTTGTGTCTTCAATCCCGAGAAAGGAATTCTCCAATTAGAACTAATAGAAAAAGGCAAACTCAAAATAAAAGCAGAAAGATTGTAATTCAAACTTCCAGCCTGTTGGTAGGCATACTTGATTTATAAATAATCTAATGTCTTAATTACCCAACTACCATTAATTAGAATTCGTCTTTACTTTATAATTACTATCTTTTGACTTAATGATTTTTCACCCAGACTTGCCCTAACAAAATATATACCATTCTTAAACTCATCTATATTCAAGTTTGCCGAATAATTTCCTGCCTTTAATGATCTCCCCATACCCATACTGTTTATTTCTTTGCCGCTAATATCAAAAATAGTAATAGCGACATCGCTCATTCTCTCTATGTTGAATAAAACCGTTATCTTATTTTTACTTTGCAAAACTGTTAATTTATTTCCTTCAACACTTGATTGAGCCTCTTCCACAGATGTTGGACATTTTGACTCAATTGCATATACCGGACCATTATTAACACACCCTACTATTTCCAAACAACCATCACCATCTATATCACCTATAGCGTGGGTAGGGTGAATATCGTTAGGTGATGCCTGCAAATCCCATTTCAATGAACCATCTCCTTCTAAACAAGCTACATATCCCTTATGATTTGCACCAATAACTTCAAGGTTGGCATCCCCGTCCACATCTGCAAAAATAGGATTGGAATGGACAGTTTGGTCAGATGGAAAAACATAAGACCATAATGTATCTACCCCATTCTCATCTAATGCATTTATTCCATGATAATGAAACAAAACTTCATATCTGCCATCATTATCTATATCTCCCGTTGCTACTCCCGCATTTGCTCCCAAACTTGAGGGACACCCCGGATTAACATACCCCCACTTAATTACTCCGCTTAACCCGTTAATAACAAACACGCCAAAATATTTATATGACATAACTTCTGTTATCCCATCACCGTCAATATCTCTTATACTTGGAATAAAAAGTACATACGGAGGCGTCCCACCCATTGCACCACCGCTATCCGTTCTGCACGTCCATTTTACACTTCCATTAGTTCCATTTAATGCATAAACATTCATATTATTTGAGGATACAATAACTTCCGTAGTTGCAGGGGTGTTATCTATATCGCCAATGGCCGGTGAACAATATTCGTTACTGCACCCTGCAGTCCCTGTTGTCGCTGTCCATATCGTACTTCCAGTTGCACCGTTAAGACAGAAAGTAGAAGTTTTTGAACATATTACAATTTCCACGGTACTTGCGTTTCCATCAACATCCCCAATAACTGGTGAAGCAGCTAATTCACTCGCAACTGTATTTGACCATTTAATTGTTCCTAAATTACCGCTAACCGCATAAACTGTCCCACTTAATGTTCCCACTACAATCTCTATTGCACTATCCCCATCTATATCTCCTAATGTTGGCGTAGAGCTATACAGAGAGCCATTTAGCGTGCGATTCCATTTTATAGTCCCGTCTGCTCCCCTAAGTGCATATAATCTACTATCCGTTCCACCCACAACTACTTCTACTCCATTATCAGTATCTATGTTACCTATTGTTGCAGATGCAAGCGTAGAAACGGCTCTTGTCCATTTAATGCTTACCGTATCCATAGTCCCTCGTTCCCCGATTGTAGGATGAAATTCGCCTGTCCTTTGAGCATCACTCATAAGCATTGGCCAGGGTAAATATTTAGAGTAAACGCTCGAAGAACCAATAAATAAAGTTAATAAAACTATTATTTTACACAAACTAAAATTTTTCATTTTCCCTCCAAAAATTATTTATCATACAAAAACTATTATATGACATAAATCAATACTGTTGTCAATATTAAACGCTATTTTATAAATTTATCCAATAAATCCAATTTCTTTTGGTTTTACTCTACTTTTTCTATCGGCACATCCCCAAATATATTTTCTAGTTTATAATACTCTCTTACCGGCTTCAAAAAAATATGAACCACAACATTTATATAATCCAGCAAAATCCAGTTAGCATACGAATATCCTTCTATATGCCCAGGTTTTCCCGTCTTCTTTTCTATCTCTTCCGCTAAAGCCTTTGCATGGGGAACCGAATTAGCAGTGCAGATTACAAAATAATATGCAATGTCCGATACTTTCTGTATATTCATAATTACAATATCATCTGCTTTTTTATCTTTTGCAACATCCGCTATCCTTGCAGCAATTGTTTTTGGTTTCACTTGTTTTTTTCTTTTTGCTCCTTGAAATCTTCTCCCAGTACAACCGTTACGTCTACTAATTGAAATGGATGCGGTTCAAAGGTTATTTTTCCCTGCTTGAAAATCCTGCTTACAAACTTTGCATTTCCTAAATTTACATCCGACCTGTCAAGTATAACTGTTGAAGGAACTCTCTCTTTCGCCGTTCCAAATTCTAAAACATCAAAACCTTTATCTCGTAACTTTTCCGCTACTCTTTCCGCAAGACCACTTTTGGAACTACCGTTCAATACTTCTACTCTAATTTTACTTGCCTCTTCTCTTGTTGCCGTTCGATTGGATTTTACAAAATTCTCTATAGTAGAAACAATATAAAATGTAGAAAATATCCCTAATAAAACTAAAAAAAATACCCCTACTTTATAAAAGTTCCGCATCTTCTATATTTGAGTCTTCCCCTATCTCACTGCCATCTGAAATTTTTGAATTTATAATTCTTGCATTACGCCCAAGTATACAATTTTTACCTACAAAAGTTTTTCCAAGCAACTCAACTCCGGTTTCAATTATTGTGTTCTCCCCTATCTCTATATCCCAATCTATTCGCGTGTTAGATGGATTTCTAATCGTTACTCCTTTTAATTGCATTTTTTCGATTATTCTCTTTTGAAGGATTAATTCCCTTTCCGTAAGCTCTTTTCTGTTATTTATTCCCATTACTTCCTGCCAGTCACTTGCGGCAAAACCATATACTCCTAATCCCTTTTTTTGTATAATTTCTATGGTATCCGTAAGATAATATTCTTTCTGGGCATTTGATGGATTGATTTTATGTAATGCAGAGAATAATTCCTTTTTATCAAAAACATATATCCCGCTATTTATCTCGTTTATTTTCTTTTCTTCTTTATTCGCATCCACCGCTTCCACTATTTTTACTACCTTATCACCTTTTCTTACTAC
>JAQTXJ010000096.1 GCA_028688815.1 bacterium
AAAAATTATTATTCCGGTTATTAATAAAATAGATTTGCAAAATGTGGACATTCCTCTGGTTAAAAAACAAATAGAAGAAGTTTTACATTTAAATCCAAATAAAGCTGTTTTAGCAAGTGGAAAAGAAGGAATCGGAGTAGAGGAATTATTGGAAACTATTGTAGATGAAATTCCTTCTCCTGAAGGAGATCCAAATATGCCCTTAAAGGCGTTAATCTTTGATTCTTGGTTTGATGCGTATCGTGGAGTTGTTATATACGTTAGAATATTTGAAGGGCAAATAAAGCAAGGGATGGAAATTAAATTAATGTCTAATGATAATACGTATCCTGTTAGTGAAATCGGAATTATGAGAATGGGCTTGATACCGCAGGATGTTTTACAATCAGGCGAAGTAGGTTATATTATAACGGGAATAAAGAATCTTACGGATATTAAAATAGGAGATACTATTACTACGGTAAATTTCCCTGCTGCTGAACCTCTTCAAGGGTATCGCGAATTAAAACCAATGGTTTTTTGCAGCTTTTATCCCGGACCGGATACGGCATTCAAAGAATTACAAGATGCAGTTGAAAAACTAAGATTGACCGATGCTTCATTGATATACGAACCAGAATCTTCGTTGGCGCTTGGACTTGGATACAGATGCGGATTTTTAGGACTATTACATATGGAAATAATAAGCGAGAGATTTTATCGTGAATATGAGTTAGACCTAATTTCGACTGCGCCAAGTGTTTCGTACCATATTACCAAAAAAAATAGCAATGAAATGATAATAGTAGATAACCCGCTTAGGTTCCCAAGTGTCAATGAAATAGCCAAAAGCGAAGAACCTTACATTAAAGCTACGATATTGGTTCCCAATGAATATGTAGGCAGTGTGTTAACACTTTTAGAATCAAGGAGGGGCATTCAACAGTCTTTGAATTATCTTGAAGGGAATCGTAACATAATTATTTATGAATTACCATTGTCGGAAGTTTTATTCGATTTTTATGATAAATTAAAATCCGTAAGTAAGGGGTATGCATCTTTTGATTATGAATACCTGGATTATCGGGAAGTAGATTTGGCGAAAGTGGATATTTTAGTTGCCGGTGAACCGGTTGATGCTTTATCTTTTCTTGTGAATGCGGAAAAAGTACAGCAACGCGCGAGAGATTTGGTGATTAAATTAAAGGAAGTAATTCCGAGACATCAATTTGCAGTGGCGCTTCAGGCGGCGATTGGCGGAAAAATAATTGCCCGCGAAACTATTCCTACGTTTCGTAAAGATGTCACCGCAAGATGTTCTGGTGGGGATATTACAAGGAAACGAAAACTGCGTGAAAAACAAAAAGAAGGAAAAAAGAGAATGAGAAATGAAGGCTCGGTGGACTTGCCAAAAGAAGCCTTCCACGCAATTCTTAAGATTGATTAGAAAACCTTAGTGACCAAAAGAGGCGTTGTTATTTTTCTACTTCAAAAAACTTTTTTATCAGTCCTGTTCCTATAACATTTGCAAAACCGGGATTCTCTGATATTTTGATACTATCCGTTACATTTTTATATATTTTGGGATAACTTTTTGCGATTCCTATAAAATACCACATCCATTTTGAAACAGTATCTTTTTCGTTTTCCCTGACTAAAAAAACCGGACTTCCACTGTATCCGGGTTGCACAAAAGCGTCTATTAAAAAATCTTTTTTGCCGGGAATTATCTGGGATACTATTCCGATTCTTGAGAGTGGGTAATTTCGCTGGTAAGACAATCCCCATCCTGTAGGATATCCCGAATATATTACTGTTTCCCCCTCTTTTATATCATCAGGCGCTTTCCATATATTGGAAGGGACAAAAACAGCATCAAACAAACTGTCCGGCATATCAACTGGACGATAAAATCTAAGGGCGGCTAAATCGGAATTCTCGTCTGTTTTTTCTATTTCAGCCTGGAAAAAGAATGCCCTTTTTATTTTTAGATTGAAAGTTACTACTATGTCTTCAGAATACTTAACTGTTTCACCGACGCTGTCTTTTAGAGCAACAACATGTTCATTAGTCAATATATATGTTTTTTTGTTAATTGATAAAAATACCCCGGTCCCGGATTGATTAATATCTCTTGCTAATACGCCGACAATGGAAGGTTTAATATCCTTTATCAATTTTGGTATGGGAACTTGTTGCGTGCTGACTCCGTATATTATTCTGGATAATAACAGGTTGATTGTAAAAACATAACAAATCCTTTTCATACCTGATTTACTAATTGCTTGATTTTTAAGGAAAAGTCAAGGAAAAAATAGAGCAGGTAAAGTAAGTGGGTTAAGTTAAGCAAGAAATAGAATTAAATAATAAAAAAGGTGGTATAAAGAGAGGATATTTTTATTCTTGACTTAATACATAGAATGTATTATGTTAAGACAATCAAAATAAAAAAGAAAAAGCTGTCCTGTATAACAGGATATTCCTTTTAATCTAAAATAAAGGGGGAAAGATGAAAAAAGGTTTACTTGTGGCATTGTTAGTGATGCCTGCGTTGTTATGCAGTGAACCACCCAAAGTAGAAATAAAAGGTTCATTGCCAATTACTTCAGAAGGGAAAAGTCCCTTTGTTAGGATAGCAAAAGAATTAATGCCGGCAGTTGTAAGTATTTCCGCAGAAAAAATAGTGAATGTACGAGACCCGTTTTCTGAGTTTTTTGGGGGAACACCGGATGACTTTTTTAGGCAATTTATGCCGGAACTTAGAACTCCGCAAAGAAGACAAAAACTTTCAGGACTTGGTTCGGGATTTATCGTATCGGAAGATGGGTATATTCTTACGAATAATCATGTAATAAGCGGGGCATCATCGCTTACCATAAAAATGATGGATGAAAAAGAATATAAAGCTAAAGTGATTGGAAGTGATCCCGTAACGGATATAGCGCTTTTGAAAATAGATGTAACAGGACTGCCATACGCAAAATTGGGAAATTCGGATGAAATTGAAGTCGGGGATTGGGTTATGGCAATAGGAAATCCGTTCCAGCTTTTCGGGACAGTTACGGTTGGAGTCGTTTCGGCAAAAGACAGAAGGGATATTGATATTGGCGGATTAGAAGATGGACCGAAAATACAGGACTTTATCCAGACGGATGCAGCGATAAATCCTGGAAATTCCGGAGGTCCGCTGGTAAACCTTAAAGGAGAAGTAATAGGAATAAATGCGGCTATAAAAACGGGTGGAATGACTGCCGGGAATATAGGAATCGGGTTTGCAGTTCCTATAAATATGGCACAAAAAGTAAAATCCGATTTAGTGCAGTATAAAGAAGTAAAGAGAGGATGGCTTGGGGTTGCCTATGAGGGTATAGGTACCAATCGTGCACAAGCTTATGGCGTTAAAGACACTACCGAAATATTAGTAATTTCTGTTCTTACCGGTTCTCCGGCAGAAAAGGCGGGGATAAAAGAAGAAGATATACTCGTTGAATGGGATGGGAAAAAGATTGATTATAAGAATTTTGCAAGTATAGTTTTGCAAACTCCACTTAACAAAAAAATAGCTGTGAAAATATTCAGGGATAAGGCATTTCAGACTGTATTTGTAACGGTTGGGGAGATGCCTTCAGAAATGAAGGGAACTGTGGAACCGCAAATAGTAGAGAAATGGTTGGATATGGATGTTGTTTCCGTAAAGAGTCAGGAAGCAGAGAGATTAAATATCAAGGCATCTTCCGGAGTAGTCGTGGCAAGTATAGATGAAGGCTCAATTGCATACGAAGCCGGGATAAGAACCGGAGACATAATAACAAAAATAGGGAACAGGGAAATAAAAAACCTGCAGGATTATGAATCAGCGCATTCTACATACGGCAAGAGCAAAGCACCTATCGTGGTTAAATTAAAAAGAGGAGCTGGTAAGGCAATAGTGGCTTTTACCCCAAATCCGAAGTAATAAAATAAAAGAACAAATAGTTAATTGAGATAAAAACAGATTGAAATGAAAGAACAGAAAAGTTGTGGTTTTTTCCAGAGTGTCCCCAAAACCGCTCCTTTATCATATGAAGAAGAAAGAGAATACATAAAGAAAATAAAAAAAGGTGATAAAGAAGCAAAAGATAAATTTGTAAGGCTAAAGATTAGTTCAGTTGTTAGGCTTGCGTATTTATATAAAGGACGTGGAGTAGATGTTGAAGACCTTATGTTGGAAGGGACTATAGGACTTTTGAAAGCATTGGAAAAATATGATTTGAGAAAAAAAGTAAGATTTATTTCGTATGCAGTGTGGTGGATAAAACATTACATATTAAGGACGATTTATGATGGCGCAAAATCAATCAGAGTCCCGATAAAAAAACAATTAGATAAATCTGCAATCAGAGGAATGGAAGAAGAATTATCAAAATTATTTGGGAGATTGCCTACAACGGAGGAAATATCAAGGGCATTGGGAATTAGCGTGAAAGATGTCGAAGAAGCAATGGATTTAGCGGAATCCGCAATTTCGCTTGATACTCTGATAGGTGAAAAAACAACAATAGGTGACATTATGGGTACGGATATGGAGATACTCGAGAATAATGCCTTAATGTCAGTTTATGTTAGCGAAATCAAAGAAAACATAGATAAATTAAATAAGGTAGAGAGAACGATTATTCGTTTGAGATTTGGACTTGGAGGTGGCGCTGCTTATACATTACAACAAGTTGGAAGTATCTTAAATCTCTCTCGTGAGCGCATAAGGCAGATAGAAAAACGAGCTATTATTAAGTTGAGAAGAGCACTCGGATGAAAATAACGATAATCCCTCATAATACTTCAACTATAAAGACATTCAGAATCCGAAAGTTCTGGATTGTTATAATAGTAATTCTTATCGTGTTTCCTATTGTAAGCAGGTATTTTTTGCCGAAAGGTTTTTTGAATTCATCCGCAATAGAAGATATGAATAATCATCTGGAGAACAGTTTGAATAATTGTTATGAGGAATACGGAAAAGTAAGTACATATTATAAAAATATTGTATCTAAAGTTAATACCATAGATAGATTTCAAACAGTTAAAGATGTTTCTCATGCAAATGATAAAATGCTTGGTATAGATGAACTTCTGGAAGAATTGAAAAATTCCAAATATGTTTTGAGTAAAGTTGAACAGAAATTAATGGGGGATATGGAGATTGGCGGGAATATTCCCTGTATTTTACCTACAAATGGTTTTGTAATCCAAACTTTTGGTAAAACAAAATATATATTTACCGGGGAAGAAAGATATTCTGAAGGAATAGATATTGCAGTGCCGGAAGGTAGTGCAATATTTGCTGCTGGTGCCGGGAGAGTTGAATATGCAGGTTTTTCGTCTAATTCAGGATTAACTGTCCGCATTGACCATAATTATGGCTTTGAGACTACATATTCACATCTTGGATTATTAAAAGTAAGCAAAGGGCAAACAGTCAAAAGGAATCAAGTAATTGGTTATGCTGGGAAAACCGGGAAAACAGTTGGCCCGAGGTTACATTATGAAGTATGGAGAGAGGGTAGAGCTAAAAACCCTATAGATTACATAGTGCAGGACATTAGATATTTTTAATCCTGCTAGAAAGCGGACAAAAACGGGAGGAAAATGGAAGAGGATACATTGCTTATTATAAAACCGGATGCCGTGTCTGCCGGAACTGATGGAAAGATACTTGAACGGATAAAGACAGAAGGTTTCGAAGTCGTTGAAATGAAATATGCAGGGCTTTCGCTGGAGGATGCGTCAAGGTTTTATGCTGTTCATTACGGGAAAGAATTTTATAACAGGCTGATAAATTTTATGAGCTCGGGAAAAATTAAAGTATGCCATTTACGTAGAATTAATGCTATAAAGCATTTAAGAGAAATTGTTGGGGCGACAGACCCTAAAGATGCACTACCCGGGACATTAAGAAAACAATTTGGCACGAATGGGTGTGTTAATGCGGTACATGCCTCGGATTCTGTGGCTACTGCAAAAGAAGAAATAGCATTTTTTTTTAGTTAAATAGAATGAGCAATATAAAAAAAGCGGTTTTTATAACGGTAGTGATTTGCGGCTTTCTTATTGGGTTCGGCGGGGCTTTGGTTTACAGAATTAGTCGAAATTTGCCTTCCGTGGATTTGCTTGAGACTTACAGAGCATTAAGTTCAAAAGTTTATGACAGGAATAAACGGATAATTTACGAATTTTATGAGGAAAAACGAATTCCGGTAAAACTTGAAAATATACCTGCTCCAATAATAAAAGCTACACTTGCATTGGAAGATAAAAATTTTTATAAGCACCATGGTTTTGATATCAGTGGTTTCAGCAGGGCAATAATACTAAATGCTTTTCGTTTACGAAGCGCACAGGGAGGTTCCACGATAACACAACAGCTTGCAAGAAACTTATTCCTGACTTTTGATAAGAGTATACTACGGAAACTTAAAGAGTTGATTTTAGCTTTGCGTATTGAGCGAATTTATTCAAAGGATGAGATACTTGAGCTTTATTTTAACCAGATTTACTATGGAAATGGTGCATATGGAATAGAAACTGCGGCACAAACTTATTTTGGGAAACACGTAAATCAACTGAAACTTTATGAATATGCATTATTAATAGGACTACCTAAAAATCCTGCAAAATATAATCCGTATACTAATCTTGAAAATGCTACCGGGCGTAGAAATCTTGTCATCAGCGTATTAGCACAGAGTGGAGTGGTTAGTAAAGAAGAAGAGGAAGCTGCTAAAAAAGTACCGATTAAAGTATTTAAACAAACTTTTGTCCGCGGGACAGGTGCATATTTTATAGAGGAAATAAGAAAATGGGTATCTGCGCAATTTGGGGCTGATGAACTTTACAGAGGGGGTATTTTAATATATACGACTCTGGATGGAAGTTTTCAGCAAGCTGCGGACTCGGTTGTAAAGAATGGGCTGATGTCAATAGGAACAAGATTTAAATCCAGAGATACAACCCTGCCTTTACAAACGGCACTTTTAGTTATGGATCCAAATACGGGTGGAATACTGGCAGAAGTCGGCGGTAAAGAATTTGGAAAGAGTATGTTTAATAGAGCAATCCAGGGAGAACGACAGGCAGGTTCGGCATTTAAACCATTTGTGTGGACGGCGGCGCTTGAATCTGGATATACACCGGCGTCAGTTGTAGAAGATGCGCCTATAGCTATTAAAGACTGGGGTAATAAAACATATAGACCAGGTAATTATGATGAGGATTTTTTGGGACCAATCACTTTACGTAAGGCGTTAGCGTTATCAAGAAATTTAGTGTCCGTAAGACTTATTATGGATATCGGTCCAGAAAAAGTTATTAGTTATGCTCGCAGAATGGGGATAACTTCAAAATTAGATCCAGTTATCTCTTTATCCTTGGGGTGTAGTTCAATAAGTTTACTTGATATGGTTACTGCTTATGGAACGTTTGCCACCGGAGGGATAAGGGTTACGCCATATATGATAGAAAAAATAACTGACCTTGATGGTTCCGTTTTATATAAAAGACCACAATTATTTAAAGACCGTGTTTTATCTCCCCAAACGGCGTATCTTATGACAAGTATGTTGCAAAGCGTTGTAAATGAGGGGACAGGAATAAAAATAAGAAATTCAGGGCTTGAAGGACCTATAGCGGGAAAAACAGGAACATCCGATGAATATGGGGATACATGGTTTATTGGATTTACCCCGGATATAGTTTG